>NZ_CP053187.1:1161875-1466250 GCF_013046825.1 Turicibacter sanguinis
GCATTACAACGCGGATTTGATATCGATAAACCACGTAACTTAGCGAAATCTGTAACAGTTGAATAAAATGAATACTCCCCTAATGGGGAGTATTTTTTTGAGTTATAATAGTTGCAAATACATCCTAATGGTGATAGGATAGGTAGGGTATAAAATTTTTGACATGCGGTGAGATCATGAACGAGTCAATTGGTAAATCAATGTCTATTATTTATAGATATCGTCAGATTCTAATTAATCATAAATTGAAGCCTTATGATTTAGGATATGGACAATACATCTTTTTAATAAATATAGAACGTAATTTAGGAATTAGTCAAAAAGAGCTAACTAAATTAGTAATGATTGATAAGGCAACAACAGCAAAAGCTTTAAAAAAGTTAGAGGAAAATGATTATATTTATCGCGTTTGTAATTCAAATGATCGACGATATAATCAATTATATTTAACTGAGAAGGCACATGAATTGATGCCAGTGATAATTAAGGTTTTAGAAGAAATTACAGATGAGTTAGTTGAAGGCTTAACCGATGAGGAATGTGAACAATTTTCAGCTATCTCTGACAAAATTTTATGTAATGCTATTTCTGCTGTTGAAGATTTAAGAAATGAAAAATAGCTATAAGGTTATTTTTTATTTAAATTAGTTGCAGATACACTGTATTTAAGGAGGAGTTAAAATGAATAAACCAAATGTTTTGGGAGAAGAGAAGGTTTCTAAGTTGCTAATTCAATTCTCTGTTCCAGCGATTATTGGGATGATGGTTAATACCTTGTATAATATTGTTGACCGGATGTATATTGGAAATATTCCTGAGGTTGGAGGGCTAGCTTTAACTGGGGTCGGAATTACGATGCCAATTATGACGATTATTATGGCGTTTGGGATGCTAGTTGGCCTTGGAACAAGTGCTCGTATTTCATTAAAGTTAGGGCAGCATAAAAGAGATGAGGCGCAGCACCATTTAGGGAATGCTTTCGTTTTAATATTAATTTTAAGTTTGTTAATAACAGTTGTCGGTCTCTTATTTATGGACCCGATTTTATCAATGTTTGGGGCAAGTGCTGATACAGAGATTTATGCTTCACAATATATGCAAATTATCTTTATCGGGACAATCTTTAATATGATGAGTTTTGGATTAAATCACTCGATTCGTAGTGATGGTAATCCAAAAATTGCAATGTTATCAATGTTAATTGGGGCAGGTATTAATATTTTATTAGATCCTATTTTTATTTTCGTATTAGGACTTGGTGTACGAGGAGCAGCCATTGCGACTGTTTTATCTCAGATTGCATCATCGATTTGGATTTTATATTATTTCACTAAAGGTAAAAGTAATATTAAAATTACACGTCAAAGTATGAAGTTAGATAAGGTAATTATTCTTAGTATTTTCTCGATTGGGATGAGTCCATTTGCGATGCAAATCGCACAAAGTATTGTCCAAGTTATTTCAAATAACTCACTAAAAATGTATGGTGGAGATTTAGCAATTGGTGCTATGGCCATTGTAAGTAGTATCTCGTTAATCTTTACGATGCCATTATTCGGTCTAAATCAAGGTTCACAGCCAATTATCGGGTTTAATTATGGTGCAAAAAAATACCATCGTGTTAAACAAGCTGTAACGTACGCAGTTATTGTTGCAACAATTATCGTGACGTTTGGATGGATTGTGATTCAGACGTATCCAGAAGCGTTAATTCGTTTGTTTAGTAATGATGCAAGTTTATCAGAGATGGCAACAGGTGGATTGAAAATCTTCTTATTCATGTTACCAGTGCTCGGATTCCAAATCATTAGTTCAAACTTCTATTTATCAATTGGTAAAGCAAAAGTTTCGATGTTTTTAAGTTTATTGAGACAAGTGATTTTATTAATTCCTTGTTTACTTATCTTGCCTCATATCGGTGGTTTAGGATTAACGGGTGTTTGGTTAGCAGGGCCAGTAGCTGATGGATTAGCATCTTTAATTACAGGAATCATTTTCTTCCGCTCGGTACGTGGCTTAAAAGAAGCTAAAGAACCGCAATTGGAGGTAACTCATCCAGAGAAAATTATGCAAGCATAATATTTCGATTGATTTTGAACGCTTAAATAGTCTAAGATAGATGTAAGGGGGCGTTAGTGATGAGTAAACTGTTGATTAAAGTTGAAAATATGAGCTGTCAACATTGTGTGAAATCTATTCATGATGCTGTGGCAGGAATTACTGGTGTTAAAGAAGTAAAAATTGATTTGAAGACTAAGCTAGTTCAAATTGATTATGATGAAAAGTTTATTAGTCAGTTTATTTTGATTGAAAAAATAGAAGATCAAGGTTTTAATATCCAATTATAGTAAAAGAAGTGTGCAAATGCACACTTCTTTTTGTTTATTTTATAAGATATAATTAGACACAAGATAAGGTTATTCGGGATGACTTATCTTATAAAACAGGGATAGCAAAAAAACATCTTTCTTTTTAAAGATGTTTTTTTCATTTAGTAATAGTTATTGGATGGGATGAGTTACATCATATTTAATTTTATTCTTGTCAAAACCAATTATTTCAAGGTGTCGATCGAGCATAGTTGAAATTCGGGAGCTTCCAAGTAAGTTGTAAAATTCATACGCTCTACGGAAATGGAACGTGGCATGTTCCTCATCTCCTAAAAAATGAAGTGCTGTAGCTTTAGTGGCATTTAAATCTCCAGCATAGATATAGACGAATTTACAATTAGATAGATTAATTCCTTTAGTTGCTATCTCGATACATTTAACATAATTTTTCTCTTGTAGGTAAAATTGCGCTAAATAGAAATAAGCTCTTAAAATATGGAGTGTTTCGACATTTTCATAATTTGCTAACCGACTTTCAACTGATGTTGTTAATAATTCAATTGCTTCTTGACGTTGTCCAAGTGTGAATAAGCAAGTAGCTTTGTCAGTATTAATCCCGATTTCTTCAATTGTAAAGATATGAAGTCTTTCACTCCCTGTTTCGTCCATTAAAGAAAAAGTGCGAAGAGCCTCATTAAAATATTCAAGTGCCTTAGCAGCATTTTTATATTTTTTGAGCTGAACCACTCCTTGTTGATAAGTATAGGCTTGTTTTCCTACTCCATATTGAAAATCGGGAAGGTTGGCACATTTTTGAAGAAGTTGTTCTAAAAGGTCGTAATTGCCCATTGTTGTACATTGCTTCATTTGATGCATATAGTCACTTGTTTGCTCAAAGTTAATGTAATAACACTGTTCAATTAAGACACGAATATCAACACGCAATTTATTACAAAGTTGATAGAGAAGCTCAAGACTAGGATTGCGTTTACCATTTAAGATTTTGTTTAAATGATCCCGAGGTGTAATGCCAGCAGCGAGTTCACTTTGTGTCATCCCTTTTTCTTGAGCAATTTCTTTTAATTTCTGTGTAAGAAGTTGAAAGTTAATATAATAACCGTTCAAATTGGGATATTCTGTCTTTTCCATTTTGTCCTCACTTCTATTAAGTTTATTTATTTATATTATAAAATATAATGATAGTATAAATCTATACGAGAACGTTTCTATAAACATTAAAATATGTAATAATGCCTTTTAGTATCCTAATTTAGGGGAAGAGAGAGTTTTTTTTAATCTTTTTCTATGTTATAATATGAAACTGTAACATTATAAAATCCTCATGCTGTTGGCAGAATCCAGCGTTATCAAAAATAGGAGGTCTAGTTTAGCGAACGTTAGGCTTATTTTGCTATGCGTTTGTTTAATCATGATCTTATCTGCTCCTGTTTTTTATTAGGAGTTTTTTTTATTGTTATAAAGTTTAAAGGTAAGGGTGACTAGTATGACAAATGAATTAATTGCACTATTATTTGTGTGTACAAACTTTGGTTTAGTTGTGTTAAGCTACAAGTTATTTGGACGCAAGGGGCTATATGCTTATATTGTAATGAGCGTTATTGCGGCTAATATTCAAGTAGCAAAGACAACCACTATTTTCGGTATTGTAACAACCTTAGGAAATACAATGTTTAGTGGTATTTTCTTATCAACAGATCTATTAAGTGAAAAGTATGGAGTAAAAGCTGCAAAGTCAGCCGTATTTATGGGATTCTTTACGCAGTTATCATTTTTAATTGTGACTCAATTTTCATTATGGTTTAAACCAGAAGCATCTGACTGGGCACAACCGTATATGGAAGGTTTATTTGGTTTAGCGTTACCAGTATTCACCATTGCAGGACTATGTTCGTTCTTAGTTTCTCAAAGCATTGATGTTTATATTTTCCACTTTATTAAGGAAAAGTTTCCTCATGATAAGTGGTTATGGTTACGTAATAATGGAAGTACTTTATTAAGTCAGTTAATAGATACTTTCATTTTCACAGCGATTGTGTATATGTTTGGATTATGGGAATTAGATGCGGCTATATCAATTTTCTTTGTTACATATTTTGTTAAAGCTATCTTAAGTATTTGCGATACTCCATTTGTTTATTTATTGAAAAAGGTAAAACCGTTAGATTTATAACAATTATATATGTGATAATATAATATTTTTAGAAGGTCAGATTATTCTGACCTTTTTTCTATAATGATGTAAATAAAGGGGGAGAGATTATGGAGTTAAAGTTTGTAAAAGATAATGAAGTTAAGTTAGAGTGGTTCGGCGATAATGAAAGTTACGGGAGATTTTTAAGTAATCTTGTTTCGTGCGACAAGAAGCATGCTGTTTATCTTGATGAGTTGATGAAGTGGATGAGGATGCGAAGTCTAGACTTGTAGCGGGAATTAAGTCGAAATATAAGAATAAGGATTTTTGAGGAAGGACGTTATTGTCGTTCAGAGCATTTAGAGGATGGTTTGTTGAATGATGAGCGCTTGAATGAGAGTTATCTAGTTAAGTTAAGTGATAAGCAGAATGTGTGAGATTATATTCGAAACAATTGGTCGACATTTATATAATCATGGCTATTTAAGTCGTTTAGAAAACGGGGCAGAGTATAAGAGGGTAAAATAAAAAGCAGAGCTAAGCTCTGCTTTTTATTCTTCCATGAAGTCTTTTAAACGACGGCTTCTTGAAGGGTGGCGTAATTTACGTAAGGCTTTCGCTTCAATTTGGCGAATACGTTCACGAGTTACACCGAATTCTTTTCCTACTTCTTCAAGTGTACGTGTATGTCCATCTTCAAGACCGAAACGTAAACGAAGAACTCGTTCTTCACGGTCTGTTAATGTTTCTAAAACTTCGGCTAATTCTTTTTTAAGCATTTCATTTGATGTGAAGTCTGATGGTGATAAAGCATCAGCATCTGGAATGAAATCTCCTAAACTTGAATCAGCTTCATCACCAACTGGTGATTCTAATGAAATTGGTTCTTGAGAGATTTTTAAAATTTCACGTGCTTTTTCAGGTGTAATTTCCATTTTTTCAGCAATTTCTTCTGGTAATGGCTCACGACCTAATTCTTGGACTAATTGACGTTGAATACGTACTAGTTTGTTGATTGTTTCAATCATGTGAACTGGAATACGGATGGTACGTGCTTGGTCCGCAATGGCACGTGTAATGGCTTGGCGAATCCACCATGTGGCGTATGTTGAGAATTTGAATCCTTTACGGTAGTCAAATTTTTCTACTGCTTTGATTAATCCCATATTTCCTTCTTGAATTAAATCAAGGAATAACATTCCGCGTCCGATATGACGGCGAGCAATACTTACAACTAATCGTAAATTCGATTCAACCAGACGTTTTTTAGCGTATTCGGCTTCGTGAAGAACACGATCAGCTTCTTCTTCTGTTAATTCAGTAATTCCAACTAATAATTCATTTCCATCATGAGCTTCACCGGCATCTTGAATAAGTAAATCGATACGATCTATTAATTCTTGAGGTAATGCTTCATTTTGACGACGGTATTTTAATATTTCTTCTAAAATATCTCCGCGTTCGATTTTTTTAGCAAATTTGATTTCTTCTTGGCTTGATAATAACTCAACGCGTCCGATTTCTTTTAAATACATGTGAACTGGATCGCTAAGTTTTAATTGTGAAGTAATCTCGAATGCGTCAAATGGTTCTTCATCTTCTTCTTCAATTTTAAAGTCTGCTGGAATATTTTCCTCTTCCTCATTTTCTTCAAAATCAGCTTCTTCAGTTGTTGTTTGTTCCTCTTCAGTGTTTTGCACTTTTGGTGTTTCTTTAACTTCTTTTTTGACTTTAGGAGTCTCAACCACTTTTTTGGCTTTTACGATATCAATTTGTTCAGATTCGTATAAATCTAAAAATGAACTAATCATTTCAGGATCTAATTGTACTTCCGCAAAACTATTATTAATTTCATCGTACGTTAAATAACCACGTTTTTTACCTAATTTAATTAACTTATCGTTAATTTCAAGAATTTTTTTCTCGTCAAATACCGGCATTGACATAAAACCACTCCTTTTACTTACCTAACTGCTAGTAGATCTAGTTGTTTTTTATGATATGGAATGACAGATAGAGTTTTTCTAAGTAGTCATCCTTAGTATCGCTCAAATGGGTGCGTATCATTTGATTCATTGTGCTTTTATTTTTGTTTTTTTAAATCCGAATGATTACATAGCTTAATTATGGATGTTTTTTAGTTTGTATAAAAAGAAATAAGTATTTTTTTGTTAAATTTCTATCTTTCAAAACTAAATAAAGTCCGTTTTTAGGTCACTGAAACATTTAGAGGCGTACCTCTAAAATAGAATTGATGATTTGTGTGAATCCATTTTGTAAAAATTGTTCAACTGTTATGTTTAATTCTGAGGAGATAAATTCACCTTTGTTATGAGTAAGTGTGATTAGAGATGAAAGGTTAGCCCATAGAATATAAACAGCTTGTTGTGGATTTACATTTTTTTGAATGATTCCGTCTTCCTGTCCTTGTTTTAAGAAGTTCTCAAGAAGTTGATTCGTTTCAGTTCCGCTTGCAAAGATTTGCATTAAAGTAGGGGGAATTTCACTTAGGTTGATATCTGAGTTTTTCATTGTATTAACGGAATCGAATGAATAAGGGTATGTTTGATAATAAGTGGTCATTGCTTTACAAATCGCGTAGTACTTTGTTAAAAAATCTCCTTCAATATTCAAGACGTCAGTTAAATCCTGATTAAGTGAGGTTAATCCCTTTAAAACGATGTTGTATAAAATATCTTCTTTGTTTTCGAAATAGGTGTAAATTGTTCGACGACTATAAGATGAAGCTTTTGATAAGTCTTCAATCGTCGTTGCATAGAATCCTTTTTCATAAAAGACTTGTTCTGCAGCATCTAATATTGTTTGACGATGAAGGGCCGCTATGGCTTCTTTTTTATTTGGTCCGCCCATTTTATACAACCTTTCTATTTAGTATACTATTAGTATACTTTTTTTGTTAAAAGATATCAATACCTAAAATAAATTACAAAAGACAGCGTAACGCTGTCTTAGTCTCCGACTCCAAAGTCAGTATTATTCCAAAGAACTTCCAAGTGTTTTACATCGTCTAACCATTTATATTCATCAAGGAACCATTCTTTTAATTTTGGGTCTGGTTTGATGATAGTTGTGTTTTCACAGTAGACGTTAACCGTTGCATGATCGAATTGATTTAAGACAATATCGATATCTCTTTTTATCATGTCCTTTGTTTGTCCTTGCACACCAACCATGATGCATGCCGAATCAAAGTATTGCTTAAGTTCATCAACACTTTTAAAAGGTGCTCCTTTTTTTAAGACTTTTTCCCTGAAATCGTAGTCAAAAGATTCAACTCCTGTTTTGAACATCATATCAATTTCAAATCGTTGACGCATTTTATGAAGATGCTCTCGGTAAATCCAATGTGCTTCTGCAAAAAGTTTTTTGAATTCGTGTTCATCGATTGTTTGTTTAATCATATTTAATGTTTCTTTTGGAAGGTCGAATATGTTACCTGAATTAATGACCTCAAATGTATCATATAGACCTTTAACGTTTGAGAGAACTTCCTTGTTTAGCGTGTTCATTTCTTCGACGTTTGTAGAATTATCTCCGATATAGTCACAAAATGCACATTTTCCATAGGCACAAGGTCGACTTTTTAAAAGGACTATTTCACGAGGAAATTTTTCCGTTATTATATTGTATCTTTCCATTTATATCACCTTTTTTAAGTATATCATAGTGCTTATACGATGACTCGTAATGTGTCTTAATTTTATAGTTATTTTTTGGTAAACGTCGGATGTTTTTGTGGTAAAATGAATGTATTCAATTGAGCTTGGGTGGGATGATATGTTAACAAAATCAGAAGTGTTGAGAAAAACTTTTACTTATATTTGTATTATCTTTGTAATTATTTTCTTTGGTTTCATTTTTTCAGGTAATTTTATTTATGCTATATCAGGGCAGTTTGTTGAAAATTATTTGACGATTTATACGAATTCACATGATTTATTACTTCAGGGACAGATGCCGATGTGGTCCTGGAACTTTTTCCTTGGTGGAAATTTTTTAGGAGCTCAGAATGTTTATTCGATATATAACCCATTCTTTTTGATTACGATGTTGTTTTCAACTAGTAATTTGTCGTTTTTATATTTTCCATTGCTATTTTTAAAGACGTGCTTAGCAGCGGGGGCTTTATATTTGTATATGAAGGAAACGAAGTGGTTTTCACTTCATACGACGACCATTGCTAGTTTGCTCTTTATTTTTAATGGCTGGTATTTAACTAATTTAAATGAGTTTATTACGATTGACTTGCTTGTTTTTGTTCCACTAGTTTTATATGGCGCCGAGAAAATGCTCGCGTCGGGTAAGAAGCGGTACTTTGTTGCTACATTTACATTGTTATTAATCTCTCATTTTACATTTTTATTATTGTTCTTACCGTTCTTATTCATTTATATCTTAATTCGAATTTATGTCATGCATCATTCACAGAAAGATAATTTGTATAAAGATATCAAAAATTTTATTTTGTCTATCTTTATTATTATCGGAGTCAATATGGTCTTTATTTTACCGCTGGTGATGGCTTCAAATACGGTTCAAATTGAATTGCAAAATGGATTGACGTTATCATCTGTATTAGCTTTAGCGGTTCAAGGATTATTCCCACCTCTTCATGAAAATTATAAGGGGGTGGCTAATTTTATTAATCATTCTCATTATTTATCGTTATATCAGTCTGTTCTAGTTGTTTTACTAGCCCCACAGTTTGTGAAATTGATTAGTAAGGGAGCTCGCAGGCTCACGATTTTAAGTTACATAGGGTTACTTTTGATTGTATTTTTGACGCAGTCGATGCAACTTGTTAATGTAACGTCACTGGCAACTTTAAATATGAATGTATTATCGATACTGTTAATTTTATTTAACTCATTATTAGTGGCTTATGTATTAAATGATACGCATAAATTGGATTTAAAGTTATTAAAGAAAACGAAATATGGATATAAATTTCTATTATTACTGGTATTAGTGTTTATTTTTGTTTATGAGTATAGTTTCAATAATCAAGGATTCACGAATTTTACAACTGAGGCTGTTTTCTCTCAATTAATCGCTATTACGCCGTACTTAATGATTTTTTTATTAATGAATTTATTGATTTCTTTGTATTGTTTTATTTTAGATGAGATTGTAAAGGAAGAGCATCAGTTAAGAGGGAAGGTTATCTTTGTTATTTTGATGCTTGAGTGTCTATTTACGGCATATATGTATTTTGAAACGAATAGTCAGAAATCGAATGCCGTTGTGGAGTATGTACAGGATAATGATTATATTGTGAATGAAACTTATGCGGTAGCAGACTATATTCAGACCATTGATCCGGAGTTTTATCGCATTATTAATAGTTATGAGACGCAGTATAATGAACCGATTTATCGAGGTTATAATGGCTTCTCGATTGGAAATAAGGCGCTTTTGGGAGACGATGAGTTTTCTTGGATGTTAAATGAAAATGTAACAAATGGCTTATCTATTTCAGCTACGGATTATATGATTACGACTGCGTTATCAGCGAAGTATTATTTTACGCCAGATTACGAAGCCTCTTTGCCAGGGTATGAGTATTATGATCGTATTGAAGGGATTACGATATACAAGAATAATTATTTTGTCCCAGTAGCCTCAAGTATGAATACCTATGTATTGGATACAGATTTTGAAAAGTTAAGTCGTGAACAAAAACAATATGTTTTCTTGAATTGTATGATTTTAAATAAGGAACAGGTAGAACATTTGGCTTTAACATATCGTCTTGAGGCTTATGATTTGAGTACTCTTCCAAGCTATCTAGGTGAGATTCAATATTATCAAGCGGCTCAGACCAGACAAAATAAAGGCGTTAAGAATGTAACCTATACCCAAAATGGAATTTCTCATGATTATGTGGCATTAAGTCCAACACTGCTTTCTTATTCGATTCCTTATGACGAAGGATGGAAAGCTTATGGAGATGGGGAATTATTAGAAGTACATAATGTAAATGGCGGATTTATTGGAATTGAAATTCCGAGTGCAGGTCAATATGAAATTACACTTGAATATAAATCGCCTGGTTTTGATATCGGATTCTCAATTTCTAGTATTACAGCACTGATTATTTTAGGGTGCTTCTATAAGTATTACGAAGATAAAAAGAAAATTGCCTCGAAATAATTTGAGGCAATTTTTTGTAGCAATAAGTCATATACTAAGACAAGGTAGGTGATGAGATGAGAAGGTTAAGGGTGTTAAGTGCGTTTATGTTAGCATGCCTCGTTTTTATTGGTGGTATTTTAGAAGTTCATGCAGAAGATTTACTCACTACTTTGGAACAATCACATATGATTGAAGTGAAGCAGAGTTGGTTTTCACTGAATAAATCGTATAAGGTTTATGTGGATGGGAACAAAGTAGGAAAGGTTGAGGGACTTTATTTTAATTTATTTGGTGAACGACTTGTTTTATCTGATTTAAATGGAGACGTTTATGGCTCAGAACAACAAATTAAACGTTGGAACATTCGTTTAAATCGATTAGCACAGGTTTATAATAGTAGTAATGAGACAGTTGGATTTATTGGTGAAGAAGTAATTGAGGATTTCTTTAGATGGGGAAAAACATTTCATTTTTATGATGAAAATCGAAAAGAAATAGCTATTTCAAAACAAAAGATGTTTAGAATCTTTCCTGAATATATTATCGAAGACAAAAGTGGGAATGAATTGTATAAAATAAAGAAAAAATTCTCACTATTTAAAACAACATATGAAATTACAATTTACGACACGAATGTAGTACCTGTTGAGCAAAGTATTTTTCTGACTTCTATATTAGATGCGATAAAAGAAGCAGAAGATGAAAAATGAGATGAGATTTTTAGGATTTCATCTCATTTTTATTGATTATTTGCCAATATTGAAAAGAGTTTTTAGGCATTAATTGTAAAAGTTAGTTTTTTTATGTTAGACCCTTAAATTTTATGGACGATTGTCATATAATAGTAAAGACTATAGTTTAGGAGATGATGGACGATGTTCATTAAGATAGATGATTTAAATGTTTATTATGAAGTTGAAGGGGAAGGGCATCCTCTTCTTTTATTGCATGGATGGGGGCAGAAGGTTGAAGCATTTCGACCGATTATCGAACCATTAAAAAAAGAATTTAAAGTTTATACGTTAGACTTTCCTGGTTTCGGTCGAAGTGAAGAACCGAAAACTATTTGGTCAGTTTATGATTATGCTGACATGGTTGAGAAGTTTGTAAAGCAGTTAGATATTAAAAATCCAACTATTTTTGGCCATTCATTTGGTGGGCGTGTTGGAATTATTTATGCTGGGCGCCAAAATGAGTTAAATAAATTAGTGTTAATTGATAGTGCTGGAATTAAACCAAAACGTGGTATTGATTATTATGCTCGTGTTTATAGCTATAAATTAGGTAAAAAGGTTTTGAGTTTACCAGGTTTAAGTGCTTATAAAGAACAGATGATGGCGAATGCCGGTTCATCGGATTATAAAAACGCATCACCTGTGATGCGTCAGATTATGAGTAAGGTTGTGAATGAAGATTTACAGCATTTAATGCCTTCTATTAAAGTGCCAACTTTATTAGTATGGGGAGATAAAGATGATGCGACGCCTTTGAGCGATGCTAAAATTATGGAGAAAAAAATTCCTGGAGCGGGACTGGTTGTGTTTGAGGGCGCTGGTCATTATTCATATCTAGACTGTTTAGGTCAATTTTTACGCGTGATTGACGTGTTCTTACAAGAAGAAAGAGGTGAGAAGTAATGGCATTACCTTATATAATCATGGGGCTTTTAGCGGTACTTTCTATCATTTTATGTTTTACTTTATGGGGGCGAATGAAACACGCCTTACAAATGTTACAACAGTGTCATTATATGAATGATCGTTTTACGAATTGGATAGCAGGGCATCGATTGAATTCGTTCCCGACTGTTTTATCTGTATTTGTTATTGCCTATTGGGTAGTTATTGTTTTAAGTTTATTGATGCCTTTATCGTTTATGACGATTACAATTCCACTTTTAATAATTACGGCTATTGGGGCATTTTTATCTAATTTAACAAGTTTTAAGTCAAAAGAATCAAAGTTACCGTTAAAAATTACGGCACGTGTTTGGCGCTTAATTGGAACGGCAGTCTTAGTAATGCTAGCAATCTCTGGTGTTGCAATGGCCTTTGTCCCACTTAACCTGTTACTTCAGTTGCCTGGATGGGTATTAACATTCAATTTATTTGCGTATATGATTGTGTTGTTTGCAAATAAGTTAAATAAGCCATTAGAGACGCAGATTCGTTTAGGATTTATTAATGATGCACGTCGCATTGTGAAGTCTTCGAAAGATTTAGATGTAATCGGAGTAACCGGAAGTTATGGTAAAACGAGTACGAAGCATGCATTGAATGCGATTTTATCAGAGCAGTTTAACACATTAATGACGCCTGAAAGCTATAATACCCCGATGGGGATTACGATTACGATTCGTAACTTCTTGAAGCCAATTCATAGTAAGTTTATTGCTGAGATGGGAGCTTATAAAGTTGGTGAAATTAATGAGTTATGTGAAATTGCTTATCCTAAGTACGGTGTTTTAACATCGGTTGGACCGCAACATTTAGAAACATTTAAAACAATTGATAATGTTAAACAAACAAAGTTTGAGTTGATTGAGTATTTGCCTGAAGACGGAATTGGATTTATTAA
The DNA here is from genome assembly GCF_013046825.1 of Turicibacter sanguinis. Lineage (NCBI taxonomy): Bacteria > Bacillati > Bacillota > Erysipelotrichia > Erysipelotrichales > Turicibacteraceae > Turicibacter > Turicibacter sanguinis. The sequence goes on from NZ_CP053187.1 coordinate 1,175,091, forward strand.
TATTGATGATGAAAATATTCGTGATTACTATGAAAATAAATTCCAAGGTAAGTGTAAAGTTTATACGTATGGGATTGAACGTGAAGCAGATTATCGTGCAAGTGATATTGAAGTCAGCGAAAAAGGAACAACATTCAATGTTCACTTTAAAGATGGACGTGTTGAAACATTCCAAACAAAACTTTTAGGATTGCATAATATTTATAATACGTTAGCAAGTATTGGGTTAGGGTATGAGTTAGGAATTCCAGTTGAGAAAATGCAAATGGCAGTTCGTAAAATGAAACCTGTCACTCACCGTTTAGAACTACGTCGTAACGGTAACTTTACAATTATCGATGATGCTTTCAACTCAAATCCAGTAGGATCTAAAATGGCACTTGAAGTATTAGGACAAATGAATGGGAAACGAATCGTTATCACACCAGGTATGGTCGATTTAGGTACAGCTCAATATGATTTAAACAAAGCATTTGGGACATACATGAAAGATAACTGTGATTATGTCATTCTAGTTGGAAAAAAACAAACAGAACCAATCTATGCTGGATTAATGGAAGTTGAATACCCAACAGAAACAATCTACGTAGCAGAAAACCTACAAGATGCCTTTGCCAAAATGCACGAAGTCGTGGAACCAGGTGCCTTCGTATTACTAGAAAATGACCTACCGGAACTATTTGCAGAGTAATATAAAAGGCTGAGAGGTGCGTTTAGAAGATCGTAAAAGTTCCACTCACTATTAACTCGCTCTTTGAGTTAATATGGGAGTGGAACTTTATAGAGCTTCTGCACCTCGAAGCTAGATTGAATAAAAGACTGAATCGAGCGGTTAATTCGACGTAGAAATGAAAAGAAAGCGTAATGGTCGGTTTATGACCATGAAGACTTTATTGAATTTCATAGACGAATTGCTCGATGAAGCTGGATTGAATAACCCTGAGAAAAATTATTCTAATTCTCATAGAGTTCGAAAAGAATAATTAAATTCACAGGATAAGATGGTCTAAATTTCGCAAGAGCTCAATTAGAACCATCTAAAAGGCTGAATCGAGCGGTTAATTCGACGTAGAAATGAAAGGAAAGCGTAATGGTCGGTTTATGACCATGAAGACTTTATTGAATTTCATAGACGAATTGCTCGATGGAAGCTGGATTGAATAACCCTGAGAAAAATTATTCTAATTCTCATAGAGTTCGAAAAGAATAATTAAATTCACAGGATAAGATGGTCTAAATTTCGCAAGAGCTCAATTAGAACCATCTAAAAGGCTGAATCGAGCGGTTAATTCGACGTAGAAATGAAAGGAAAGCGTAATGGTCGGTTTATGACCATGAAGACTTTATTGAATTTCATAGACGAATTGCTCGATGGAAGCTGGATTGAATAACCCTGAGAAAAATTATTCTAATTCTCATAGAGTTCGAAAAGAATAATTAAATTCACAGGATAAGATGGTCTAAATTTCGCAAGATCGCAATTAGAACCATCTAAAAGGCTGAATCGAGCAGGAACTGCTTGTAAAAGTCGTTTCGAATGACAGTGACTTGTCCTTTGAGTTTCTAGGCATTAGTAGACTTTATAGAGAGATTGCTGTCCGAACCTAGATTTACTAACAAAGATTCAGAAATGATGTGCTAAGTAGAAATAACGTTAAAAAGGGAGAAAACAACGATGAGCGATAAAGTATTAGAGTTTATTAAAAAAGTTCAATCTATTTCACAAATTGGCTTATCCTTTTCAACAGATCCCTACGCAATTGATAACTACAACGAATTAAAAGAGTTAAGTCTTGAAATGTTACATTCATATACGGGATTACCTAAGGCAGAATGTGACTTATATAAAGATTATCATTATCCAACACCGCAACCTGCAGTTAGAGCAATGGTTTTAAAAGATGGTAAAGTGTTGCTAGTCAAGGAAAAGGATAGTGGTGAATGGTCATTACCGGGTGGTTGGTGTGATATTGATTGTACACCCAAACAAACTGCAATTAAGGAAACATTCGAGGAATCAGGATACGTTATTGAATGCCCTAAATTATTAGCTGTATTCGATAGAAGAAATTATACACAAAAGTCTATCTATGATGTTTATTGTCTTTATTTCCAGGGCAATGTCGTTTCAGGTGAGGCAAAATGTAATCATGAAACTTCCGAAGTAGCATGGTTTGAATTAGATAATTTACCGGTCTTATCAAGAAAAAATTCAATTGAAGAAATTAAAAAGGCATATAAAGTTTATGCTGAACAATTAGAAACATATTTTGAGTAATTTACACAAAAAAAGATTTATAATGATAGTCATTTATTGATAAAATAGACGTATGTTTTTACTGTAAATTACGGTATACTTTACAATAGATACTAAACTTAAATTAAAAGGGGGCTTCCTCATGAAGTTAAAAGTTGGTGTGTTCTTTGGTGGTGAATCGGTAGAGCACGAAATCTCAATTATTTCTGCTAATCAAGCAATGCATGCTATCGATAAAGAGAAATACGATGTAGTACCAGTTTACTTATCAAAAAAGCGTGAATGGTATACAGGTGAAGCGTTATTCGACGTGAAAGAATATAAAAATATGGACGAATTGTTCAAAAAATGTCAACGTATTACCATTGTAGCTAACAAAGGTAAAATCCAAGTTGAACGTTATCCAAGTAAATTATTTGGAAATAATATTTTAAATACAATCGATGTAGCAATTCCAGTTATTCACGGAACAAATGGTGAAGACGGTGCCCTACAAGGATTCTTCGAATTAAACGGAATTCCTTACTCTGGATGTGATGTTGCTGCAGCGGCCGTTGGACAAGATAAAGTGTTCATGAAAAATATTTTACGTGATTCAGGATTACCTATCACAAATTATGTTTGGTATTATTCTTCTGATTGGTTTGCGAATCCAGAGGCATGTTTAGATGCGATTGAATCTAAATTATCTTATCCATTAATGGTTAAACCAGCTAGTCTTGGATCAAGTGTTGGGATTTCAAAAGCGAAAGACCGTGCATCATTAGAAGAAGCTATTACAGAAGCAATTAGCTACGATAATAAATTTATCGTTGAAGAAATGGTAACTCAATTAGTTGAAGTTAACTGCTCAGTAATTGGAGATTTCTCTGGTGCCAAAGCTTCTGTACTAGAAGAAGTAATGGGATCTGATGAGTTTTTAAGTTATAAAGATAAATATGAAGGTGGTGGAGGTTCTAAAGGTGCTAAAACCGGAGGAACTAAATCACAAGGTATGGCAAGTACTAACCGTATTATTCCTGCTCGTTTGACAGATGAAGGAACTAAATATGTTCAAGATCTTGCATTACAAACATTCCGTGTACTTGGTAGTGCAGGGGTTGCTCGTATTGACTTCTTAATTAATGCTGAAAACAATAATGTTTATGTAAATGAAATCAATACAATCCCAGGATCATTATCATTCTACTTATGGGAAAAAACAGACCGTGACTTTACAGGTTTAATGACAAGTCTTGTTGAATTAGCTTTAAAACGTCAACGTGAACGTGAAAACTTAACATTCTCATTCGACTCAAACGTTTTAGCATTACAAGGATCTGGAACAAAAGGGGCAAAAGGAACAAAAGCCTAATTAAATATATAAAAAGGAGCTATCATTTGATGAGCTCCTTTTTATATATCAAATAGTTGAATAGGTTTGTAAAAAATATATAAGTTCTGATGAGTTTTTCATACATGGAAAACCTAACATAGGGACGTCATGATTTAATACTACCTTTGTTGGGGAGGCTCTGAATTATAAGATGTCCTAATAGCAAAAAGGTTTAGCAACTGAACTCTAAAAATAGAAGAAATATTGATGGTTATATATGAGAAGTTATTTATTTTATTGAAAATCTAACATTGTTAACTTAAAATTAAAAGGTTAAAATGATAATAGTTACAAAAAAGGGGGACAGAGCTGTGAAAAAGGCGATATTTTTTGATATTGATGGTACTTTAATTGAAGCTAAGGACGGAATTAAAGAAATTAGACCGAATGTTCAGTCTGCGATTCGTTCTTTACAGGAAAATGGACATTATGTTTTTATTGCAACGGGAAGACCTTATGCTTTTTTAAGCCAGGCAATTTTAAATTTCGGTTTTGATGGTTTTATTTTAGCTAATGGTGCTCATGTTGTGGTTAAGGATGAGTTGTTACATAGTGAACCTCTTGATAAAGAATTTGTTAAAGAATTTACGTCGAAGCTTGAGGCAATGAATGTACAGTATATTTTAGAGGGAGAAAAACAATCCTATTTAAAAGAAACTCATAAAGAGTTTTATGAGTTTTATGATCGTGTGGGTATTTTAAATGACCTTTTTGAAAGTAATTATTCGTTAGATGAAGTTGATATTCACAAGATTGAGATGTTATGTATGACTGACGAAATTTATCAAGCTTGCCTAGAATTATTAGCAGGACATGATGAGTATGATCATGTGAGCAGTATTGATTTTGGTGTTTGCGAGCTATATTCAAAAAAGAATACGAAGGCAACTGGAATTATTAAAGCATTACAACATTTAAATATTCCAATTGAAAATAGTTATGCATTTGGTGATGGTAAGAATGATATTGAAATGTTATCAACAGTTGGATGCGGTATTGCTATGGGAAATGCATCTGATGAGGTGAAGAAGTATGCACACCAAGTAACAGAAACAGTTCATAATGATGGAGTGGCTTTCGGAATTGAAAAATTTGTGGTCTAAATATTAGATAAGATGTGACATAATCACATCTTTTTTTTATCAGAAGATGAGAAAAATCCGTTTTATTCGTATTTTTTGTCGTAATTAGCAGAAAATAATAAATAAAAAAAGTGAGGTTATTTTCCTCACTTTAAAAATTATTTTGTAACGTCAGTTGGACGAGTTACAACTTGGTCTACAAGTCCATAAGCTACTGCTTCATCAGCAGACATGAAGTTATCACGTTCTGTATCTTGTTCGATTTTTTCTAATGGTTGACCTGTTTGTTCAGCTAAGATTTTATTTAAACGATCACGAGTTTTTAAGATGTGTTTTGCAGCAATCGCAATTTCTGTAGCTTGACCTTGTGCTCCACCAAGTGGTTGGTGAATCATGACTTCACTATTTGGTAAAACATAACGTTTTCCTTTAGTACCAGCTGTTAATAAGAAGGCACCCATTGAAGCGGCCATTCCAACACAGATAGTTGAAACATCACATTTAATATAGTTCATTGTATCAAAAATAGCTAGACCTGCTGTTACTGATCCACCAGGACTGTTGATATAGATATTAATATCTTTGTCTGGATCTTCTGCTGCTAAAAATAAAAGTTGAGCAACAACAATGTTAGCTGTGTGGTCATTAATTTCCCCACTTAACATGATGATACGATCTTTTAATAAGCGAGAATAAATATCGTATGCACGCTCACCATGAGCTGTTTGTTCAATGACTGTTGGTACTAAATAACTCATAAGGCCACCCCTCTTTTTATAAAAAATTTATATAGCACATTTTACCACAGTTCAACAAAAAAATATAGCGTTGAGTCCGGTATACTCTATTTTAATATAGTTGAAGGTAATATATTCATTTTTATGGAAATTTCTTATGTTTATTTTTGTTAGTCAACTAATTATAAACGCTTACAGTAGTTTAAAACTTGATTATCATGGTACAAATTGTTAGAATAAAAATGTAGTAATTTTTCACAATATATATGTGTACTCGGTTACACGGGTTGTGACAAATAACATATTTATTATATTCTAGGAGGAATCTTCACATGGCTGTTAAAGTAGCGATTAATGGATTCGGGCGTATCGGACGCTTAGCTTTACGTTTAATGATCGAAAACAATGAATTTGAAGTTGTTGCAATCAACGACTTAACTGATGCTAAAACATTAGCTCACTTATTCAAATACGATTCAGCTCAAGGTCGTTTCAACGGAGAAATCGAAGTTAAAGACGGAGCTTTCGTAGTTAACGGTAAAGAAATCAAAGTTACTGCTGAGCGTAACCCTGCAGACTTACCTTGGGGAGAATTAGGAGTAGATGTAGTATTAGAATGTACTGGATTCTTCACTTCTCAAGAAAAAGCTGGATTACACTTACAAGCAGGAGCTAAAAAAGTAGTTATCTCTGCACCAGCTACAGGAGATATCAAAACTGTAGTTTACAACGTAAACCAAGATATTTTAGACGGAACTGAAACAGTTATCTCAGGAGCTTCTTGTACAACTAACTGTTTAGCTCCAATGGCTAAAGTATTAAACGATAAATACGGTGTACAAAAAGGATTCATGACTACAATCCATGCTTACACTAATGACCAAAATACATTAGATGCTCCTCACGGAAAAGGTGACTTACGTCGTGGACGTGCAGCTGCTGCATCAATCGTTCCTAACTCAACTGGAGCTGCTAAAGCTATCGGTTTAGTAATTCCTGAATTACAAGGAAAATTAGACGGTGGAGCTCAACGTGTTCCAGTAATCACTGGTTCATTAACTGAGTTAGTATGTACTTTAAACACTAAAGTAACTGCTGCTGAAATCAACGAAGCAATGAAAGCTGCTGCTAACGAATCATTCGGATACACTGAAGATGAAATCGTTTCTGCAGACGTAATCGGAATTTCTTACGGATCATTATTCGATGCTACTCAAACAAAAGTTATGGAAGTTAACGGAGAGCAATTAGTTAAAGTTGCTGCTTGGTATGACAACGAAATGTCTTACACTAACCAATTAATCCGTACTTTAGGATACTTCGCTTCTTTAATTAAATAATTTTAATTAACGCGAACTTTTTTGTAAAAAAAGCTATCTCTTTGGAGATAGCTTTTTTCATTAGTGCATAAAAATAGGAGAGATGGTCATTTTAAAATGAGAGGTGAAAATATGAAGGTTGCGATTTTAGCGATTGGGAATGAAGTGCTTTGTGGAAAGACAATTAATACGAATAGCGCATTTATTGCAAAAGAGGTTGAGCAATTAGGTGGGAAAATCGTTCACCAACAAGTGGTTCCTGACGTATTAGAAGAGATTGTGGAAGGACTTAACGTTGCTTATTCTTATGCGGATATTGTGCTGACAATTGGTGGTCTTGGACCAACAGTTGATGATTTATCACGTGATGGTGTGGCGATGTATTTTAACGAAACGCTTGTGTATGATGAAGAGATTTATCAAGGAATTGTTGAGTACTTTAAACGCACGAATAGAGCGATTCCTAGTAATAATGCTAGACAGGCTTATAAATTTAAAACAGGGCTTGTTTTAACGAATAATAATGGAACGGCACCGGGATTGTTTTTAGAAAAAGATAATAAGTCTGTATTTTTATTGCCAGGACCTCCAGCTGAGCTTCAGGCAATGTTTTATGAAAGTGTGACACCATATTTCTTGACAGAAATTAAAGAGCGTAAAATTAGCAACAGTTATCGCCTTTGTGGTATTGGTGAGTCGTATGCAGAGGAAATGATTTTATATTTATATGATAAATATCCTCATTTAAATATTGCTCCTTATTGTGCGGTTGATCATGTGGATTATATTGTTTCAACCACAGAAAGTTATGAAACAGAGTTGCGTGAGTTTGATGAAGAGTTTAAAAATCTTATGACGGATTACTATATTGGAGATCAGAATACCGATCTCCCGACGGAAGTGGTTCGTTTGTTAAAAGAAAAGCAGTTGACGATTGCAACCGCTGAAAGTTGTAGTGGTGGATTGCTATCTTCTGAAATTGTGAATGTAGCGGGTGTTTCTTCTGTTTTCTTAGAGGGTATCGTGACGTATAGTTATGAATCAAAGATGAATCGACTTCATATTGATCGTGATCGTTTAATGGAGCATGGAGCAGTTTCAGAGGAAATTGCATATGACATGGCGAATAATTTAAAAGAGTTAACAGGTGCTGATGTTACGATAGGTGTAACAGGAATTGCAGGACCAGATGGTGGTTCAGAGTTAAAGCCTGTTGGATTAGTTTATGTCGGACTTAATGTATGTGGCAAAAATATTATTAAATCTTACATTTTTAATGGTAATCGCGAAAAAATAAGACAGCGTACTGTCGCAGAATCTTTATATTTGTTGCACTACCATTTAAAAGCGCTTTAAAAATATGATGTCAGACGGTAATGTTTGAATTATATGTAAAAAAGCGTTAAAATAATATTGTGAAAAAATTTTTTAAGGAGGACTCATCACATGAACAAAAAAACTGTTAAAGATGTTGAGTTAAATGGAAAGAAAGTCCTTGTACGTGTTGATTTCAACGTACCAATGAAAGATGGAAAAATTACTAACGACAATCGTATCGTAGCTGCATTACCTACAATCAAATACATCTTAGAAAATGGTGGACGTGCTATTTTATTCTCTCACTTAGGGAAAATCAAATCTGAAGAAGATAAAGCGTCTAAATCATTACGTCCAGCTGCTGAGCGTTTAGCTGAGTTATTAGGACAAGACGTTAAATTCATCCCGCAAACTCGTGGAGCTGAATTAGAAGCTGCTATCGCTGAATTAAAAGACGGTGAAGTATTAATGTTCGAAAACACTCGTTTCGAAGATTTAGATGGTAAAAAAGAATCTAAAAACGATGCTGAATTAGGAAAATACTGGGCTTCTTTAGGAGATGTATTCGTAAACGATGCATTCGGTACAGCTCACCGTGCTCATGCATCAAACGTTGGAATCTCTGCTAACTTAGAAGCAGTAGCTGGATTCTTATTAGAAAAAGAAATCGAATTTATCGGTGGAGCAGTTGATGCACCACAACGTCCAATGGTTGCTATCTTAGGTGGAGCAAAAGTATCTGATAAAATCGGTGTTATCGAAAACTTATTAGACAAAGCTGACAAAGTATTAGTTGGTGGAGGTATGATGTTCACATTCCTTAAAGCACAAGGGAAAAACATCGGTAAATCTTTATGTGAAGAAGATAAATTAGAATTAGCAAAAGCTTTATTAGAAAAAGGTGGAGACAAATTAGTTTTACCTATCGATACAGTTGCAGCTAAAGAATTCTCTAACGATACTGAATTCCGCGTTGTTTCAGTTGATGAATTAGCTGACGATGAAATGGGATTAGATGTTGGACCTGCTACTGTTGAGTTATTCTCTAATGTATTAAAAGATGCTAAAACTGTAGTATGGAATGGACCAATGGGTGTATTCGAAATGTCTAACTTCGCTAAAGGAACTATCGGAGTATGTGAAGCTATCGCTAACTTAGAAGGAGCTATCACTATCATCGGTGGTGGAGATTCAGCTGCTGCTGCAATGCAATTAGGATACGCTGATAAATTCTCTCACATCTCAACAGGTGGAGGAGCTTCTTTAGAATATTTAGAAGGTAAAGAATTACCAGGTGTAGCATCATTAAGCAACAAATGCTGTGGATGCGGATGCAAATAATTTTTAAAAACTAGTCTTTAAATAGGGAATTCACCTTTTGTGAGTTCCTATTTAAACTTAAAATTTATATAGAGGTGAACGTTGTGAGAAAACCAATCATCGCAGGAAACTGGAAAATGAACAAAAACTATGATGAAGCATTAGAATTCATCAAAGCTGTAGCGGATAAAGTACCAAGCTCAGATAAAGTAGAAACTGCTATCTGTGCTCCAGCATTATACTTACGTTCATTAGTTGAACATCAAGGAGAAAACTTACGTATTGGTGCTCAAAACATGCACTTTGAAGCTAATGGAGCTTTCACTGGAGAAATCGCTCCAGGTATGTTAAAAGACTTAGGAGTAACTTATGTTATTTTAGGTCACAGTGAACGTCGTGAAATGTTCAATGAAACTGATGAAACAGTTAACAAAAAAACTCATGCAGCATTTGCTAATGGATTAGTTCCAATCGTTTGCTGTGGGGAATCTTTAGAGCAACGTGAAAATGGAACAACTAACCAAGTTGTAGATTCTCAAATCGTTCGCGCTTTAGAAGGATTATCATTAGAGCAAGTTAAAGAAACAGTTATCGCTTATGAACCAATCTGGGCTATCGGAACTGGATTAACTGCTACTGATGAGCAAGCTAATGAAACTATCGGATACATCCGTAAAGTTGTTGCTCGTGAACACGGACAAGAAGCTGCAGATGCAATCCGTATCCAATATGGTGGATCAGTTAAACCTAGCACAATTGCTGGTTTAATGGCTCAACCAGAAATCGATGGAGCTTTAGTTGGTGGAGCTTCATTAGATGTTGAATCATTCTTAGGATTATTGGAATTCTAATATTAATTTAACAAGCACACACACATGCTTAAAACAGTCATCTTTCTTTTGAAGATGGCTGTTTTTTTATGGATTAAATTGTGGATAACCTTGTTTTTGAAATTTTTATTTGGTAGAAAGTATATTTCTGGTTCTCTATAGATTTTTAGAACCTAATTCTTATTATCTTAGCTATCATTCAAATCGCCTAATTTCTACATAATAAGCAAGATATCGTGAATAATAAGTGTAAGATTTTGATTTTTTGTAGAGGTGGTTGGGATGAAGTTGAAGGAATTTTTAATGGTCATTATTGTGTTTATTAGTTTGATTCTGACTCTAGTAATTGGAGATATGAATGTTTCGGCTAGTGAGCAGAAGGTGAAAAGTGTTAATAAAAATATTCAATCTACGAGTGACATTCCGTTTATTCCTGAAAATTATGCTTATCGGGATTGGCGAGCTGTTGCAATGGATTTTAATCGGATGCTATTCAATTTTGATGAGTATCACTATGGTTATATTGATCGTAGTTATCGAAATACAGGACGTGAGTCATTAGGTTTTTTGACTTATACCTCTGATGAACAGGATATAAATCAGGCTCAGGCTATTACGGCAATAGGAGCTTTATTGTCTGCAAATTTGATTGGTAGAGATGAAATTGGTGAGGAGTTTTTAAGTAAACTTGTACCGTTAGTGGAGTCTTATTATAATGTTGAGAATGGTGAGGGGATTCTTTTAAATTATGAGAATGGTAGTAGTCTTGAACTATCATTTTGGGAACAGGTATATCCTGGAATGCTGTATTTTATGTTGATGGATCGATATGAGGCAACACTTGATTCGGAGCAGATTTTGAGAAGCATAGCAGATAACTGGTACGATGTGGTGATGGATTTAGGTGGAAGTCAGGGAATGGTTGATTTTGCTTATACGGGATATGATTTTAAGCAGAAGGTTCCTTATGATAATGGAGAATGGACAGAACCAGGTGCAGCAGCTGGGGTTGCGATGATTCAATATTTTGCGTATGAGCGTTTTGAAGATCGTAAATATATGAAAGCAGCCACCGAGTGTATGAAATATTTAGAAGAGTTTCAGCGAAATCCGGGATATGAGGTAGTTTATTTATATTTACCTTATTTATCGGCACGTTTGAATGCAATGGAAAATGGTCATTTTGATACGGCAAAATATATGGAGTTTTTCTTTACTGAAAGTGATTATCGTCATGAGTACGGGATGTTTAATGGGGAATATGGAACGGGATTAATTGGTTCAAGAACTGAATATGGTGGAACACCAGAGTCATTTGCTAGTATTGTTGCAGCAACAGCGTTAGTTCCGATGCTAAAATATGATCAACGTTATGCAATTGAGGTTGGACGCTATATTTTACATCTAACACAGAGTTTGAATTTATTTTATCCTAATAATACTGTGATTCCATTTGATAGAGTTTCACGGATGAATGAGACAGAAAATCAAAAACAATCGATTTTAAGTGGGGCTTATTTAGGATTGTTGGCGGCAATGATTGAACAAACGAATGTTGAGGGGATCTTGAAGGTAGATCTTAATACAAATGATTATTACGTGGATGAAGAGAAGAATCTGCCTATGTACTTGTTGTTTAATCCTTATGATAGTAAGCAAGAGGTACAATACAAGATTCAGTCAGAGGGAACGGTCAACTTATATAATGTAATGACGCAAGAGTTTATAACTAAAAATGTTAGTGATCAGACTAGTATTACAATAAATGCGACCGATGCAGTAATTTTGGCTGAGGTTCCTGTAACTGAAGGTGAAAATAAGTATGATGAACAACGTAAGATTGAAAATAGTGTAAATGCTAAAGTATTAGGAGCTGTTAATTTTGTAGGGTTATCTCAATATGAACCGATTTCTGATAATTATTCGCTTGATCTAGATATTAAAACAATGGAGGACGATGCAGTTTCTAATATTAATATTTATATGGATGGGAATGCAATCTTTCAAAATGTTAATTACTCGAAACCTTATGTTGTGGATGTTAGTAAGTTGGCAAATGGATATCATTTGATGAAAGCTGAGATTATTACTTCGAGTGGACTTAAGGATTATGCATATGCTCGCATTTTTATTCAAAAAGATGAGAATCCTTACTTATTGAATGAACTTCCAAATAATTTGATTAATTGGACACCAGTTAATGATGGTAGCGTGGAGTTTATTAATGGTGATAGCGAGGTTCGTGTCAGAGGTGGAATTGAGAGTCAGCCATTTAATCTTGATTTTAGTCAGGTCCCAATGATTGCGATGGAGATTGCTGATTTTACAGAGCCTTGGTCTTTATTCTTAAAGGTGAAGGAGACAGGAGAACGGTTCTATATTTTTGAGAATTCAACTGAAGCGGGAAGAATTAAAATGAGTTTGAATTATGCTTTACATCAATTAAATCCTAAGAATTATCATTTATTAGGTGAGCATGAAGTGTCTTTAGAGCTTGAGACTAATGGTGAGATAGATGTGAAAAAGGTTCGTTTATTTAATCAAGGGTTACAGCCAATGAAAGAGCGAGCTTGGAAAACGGCATTTACAACACAAGAGATTACACATTGGCAGGCAAGACTAAATGCTTTAGGAAAAGTGAATTATTATGATGGTAGTGCAGTAGTTAAAAATTTAAATAAAGAGGGGAGTGGCGGAATTCAGACGTCTTACTTTGAAGTAGATTTAGAGAAAAATCCAAAGTTTACAATTAATGTTAAAGATGTTGATGAACTTTGGTCATTACTTGTTTATGTAGAAGGTGATCAACGAGGATATTATCTTCAATATCCAACGAATAAGACAGGCGTGTTTTCATATGATATTTATGATACCTTAAAAACCGTTTATCAAACGAATGAGATTCCAGGACGACATAATCTTCAGTTTTGGATTGTAAGTAATGGGGCGTATGGAGCTCAGGTTGATTTAGAATCTTTAAAGTTGGAGTACTCTAAGTCATGGATTGAATGGACTGTGATTGGAACAGTAGCCTTTTTAAGTGTTGTTGCAATTTTTGTGAATGTGAATAAGGATTTTTAAAAATCTCTCTTTTGAGAGATTTTTATTTTGGGCGGGAAAGGGGAAATGCCTCATCAGAGGAATCGATAGTTTTTGATACAATATGACTTAATTTTCGAAAGTGACAAGTTTTGATAATTAAAGATAATTATTTCAAAAATATTATCAAAATTGATCGAGCGAAATTTCGTTCGTCACAGTATTTCATATTTACTATTTATTTAACAGTATCAATGATTTAAATACAACAAATCGTAAATGTAAACAAAGTCTTATTTTAAATCTGAAAAGAAGTGTTAATGATATAAAAAAAGAGTATATCCTGGGAAATAATTTAAAATTATAGATATAAATATAAAAATTTTGATTTATCCACAGAACTTCTAAAAATGATTTAAAATTATATAAAAAGAAAAAAGTATCTGCAAAAAATTGCAGATACTTTTTTTAAACTTCCATGATGATTGGGAAGATGCTAGGTCTTCTTTTTGTTTGTTCGTATAGATAACGTTCTAATGATTTTTTAACGCGAGTTTTCATGACCATAATTTCGTTTGTATCGTTTTCGAGTAGCATTTGAAGCTCATTTTTAGCGATTTCTTTGATATTGTTCATTAGTTCTTCTGCTTCTTTGACATAAACAAAGCCACGAGTTAGAATGTATGGCTCACTAATGAGTTCTTTTGATTGTTTATCAATAGTGGCAACGATGATAATCATTCCACCTTCAGCAAGCATTTTGCGGTCTCTTAAGACGATGTTTCCGACATCTCCAACACCAATTCCATCGACAAGAATGGCTCCTGTACGTACGCGGCCATTGATTTTTGCTGAGTTATTTGTTAATTCAAGAATTTGTCCTGTTTCTAAGACTTTGATATGGTCTTTTGGAATTCCAACACTGACGGCTAAATTTTTATGGTGTACAAGGTGACGATATTCACCATGAACCGGCATAAAGAATTTTGGATGGGTAAGACGTAGGATAAGTTTTAGTTCTTCTTGGCAAGCATGTCCTGAAACATGGACTGATTCTAAGTCTTTATAGATGACTTCCGCACCTTTTTTATAGAGTTGGTTAATGACACGGCCAACGAGTTTATCGTTACCTGGAATTGGTGAAGCCGAGATGATGAATAGGTCATTAGGTTGTAATTTAAGTTGACGATGTGTAGAGAAGGCAATACGGGCAAGTGCTCCCATTGGTTCTCCTTGACTACCAGTTACGATTAAGGTCAATTCATTTTCTGGTACTGTATTAATCTGATTAATATTAATCAACATATCGTCATCTATGTGAAGATATCCTAATTCCATTGCTACTTTAGAGATGTTTTCCATACTACGTCCGCTGAAGGCTACTTTTCGATTAAATGCACGGGATGCATCGATGATTTGTTGCATGCGGTGGATATTTGAAGCGAAAGTAGCGACAATAATGCGACCTGTTGCACGATCAAATAGTTTCATGAAGGTATCGCCAATCGCCTTTTCAGACATGGTGTATCCTTTGCGTTCGACGTTTGTGCTATCTGACATTAAAAGTAGAATTCCGGCTTGTGCAAGTTCTGAAATGCGTTCTAAATCCATTGGTTGATTGTCAATTGGAGTATGATCAACTTTGAAGTCTCCAGTGTGGAACAGAATTCCTACTGGGGTATGGATTGCAAGGGAACAGGCGTCTGCTATGCTGTGAGTTGTTCGAATAAATTCAATGGATAAATGATTAAATGCAATAACATCACGAGGATTGACGACGTGAAGTTTAGTTGTTTGTAGTAATCCATGTTCTCTTATTTTATTTTCCACCAAACCTAAGGTAAGTTTCGTCCCGTAAATTGGCATGTTAAGTTGTTTTAGAATGAATGGGATAGCTCCGATATGATCTTCATGACCATGAGTTATGAAGAGCCCTTTAACTTTGTCTTCGTTTTCGAGTAGATAATTAATTTCTGGAATGATTAAGTCTACTCCGTACATATCTTCATCGGGGAAGGCAATCCCACAGTCAATTACAATAATTTCATCATCGTATTCAATAGCAGTCATGTTTTTACCGATTTCACCTAAGCCACCGAGTGGAATAACCTTTAATTTTATATTTTCCTCCAAGTTTGGTCACCTTCTTTTTACATAGTTAAACTTAGTATGAATCTAAAAAAGAAAGCTATACGATTAGGTTTTTGTAGGAAAATTATGGTATAATCTGCGAAGGTGAATCCGACATTATTATGATTCTAATTTGTGTGTTAAGCTTGTTTTAAAAGAGTTAGGACTATGTTAAATGTAGGTTAATCTTATGTAATAGAGTGTACGTAATTAGATTCTAAAGAAGGAGCGAGGATATGGAAGTTTTCTTTTGGGTTACTGATTTGTTAATTCCAGTGATGATGATTGTTGTAGGATATTTCTTTAAAAAGCATCCACCAACTACTATTAATTCGGTTTATGGGTATCGTACTAAGCGTTCTATGGCATCTAAGGAGGTTTGGGTATTTGCTCAGCGTTATTTTGGTGGATTATGACTTAAGGTAGGATTAGGATTGTTATTTATCATTATTTTAGATAAGCTGTTAATTCCGATTGCAGCAGAGAATTTGTCATTGATTAATGCCATCATTAATTTGATAGGATTAATAGTTCCAATTTATTTTGTTGAGAGAAAATTAAAAGATGATATTAATTAAACTAAAAAAAAGAGAGTTTGTTATGAACTCTCTTTTGCTTTTCTTTATTGTCTAGCAACAGTCGCAACACACTGGTAAAATTCAAAGACACTGCTCAATCTGATGATTGATTCGTGCCTTTTTCATTTTCAGCGTGTGAAAAACGCGCCTTATTGCTTTTCTTTATTATCAAACTGTTAATTCTACTACGTATTTATATTTATCTGATCGGTAGTATGTTGTAGTATATTCTACATTACGGTTGTATTGGTCTTGACTGATACGTGTACGTTTTAAGACAGCTGCATTAAGTGGTATTTCAAGTTCTCTACTGATTTCCTCATCTGCAAGCATGGCTTCGATGTATTCTTCTGCATGAGAAATTTGGATGTTTTGAGTTGATAGTAATTGGTATAATGATCCGTAAAGTTCAGCGTCAAATGGTAGATCTAAAAATCCTGGAACGTATGAGATACTGTACATGATGATATCGTTGTTAACCATACGAATACGACTTAAACGTAATACTTTATCTGTTGGTTCAATGTTGAAGGCTGCGACAACGGCAGGGTCTGGAGTAACTAATGAAATGTTGATTTGTTTATTTTTTAAGATGTATCCTTGTTCTTGCATTTTTTGTGTAAAACTTTTAACTGTTGATAATTTGTCCGCGATTGCATTTGATAAAACGACTGTACCTTTTCCGCGTCCGCGCTCTTTTCTTAATAATCCTTCGTTTACTAATTCATTAACGGCCTGGCGAATAGTCATACGACTAACTCCAAATATTTCTTCTAGTTCATTTTCCGATGGAATAGTACTTCCGACTGCATATTCGTTGTTGATAATCTTATGTTTTAGAATATCTTTTATTTGTAAATATAAAGGTTTAGAATCTTTTGAGCGATCAAGAACCATTATATGAAACGCCTCCTCCTGTTTTTAAAAACGTTATCATGTTTAATAATATCATAATGTTTTTAAGCCGTATTTTCAATAGCTTAGATGATTAAAGTTAAAAGATATGGATGTTTTTTCCTGTTAATAGATTACTAATAGTTTAATAATAAACTATAATCGTTAAAACATCTTACAAAATGCACTGTAACTATACTCCTGTTATTATTACTTTTATTCGAAAATAAAAAGATAGAAACTTATTTAAAATAAGTATCTATCTTTAATTTAACATATGAAAACAATTTCATTGTACAAAAATGTACAAATTTGTTTTATCCAATTATAATATCAACTTTTGGGTATCTAACTTTAGCAGGATGCACATTTGCTCTGAAAATCATTAAGAACGCAATAATTCCGATACGACCGATGAACATTGTGGCAATAAGCACGAGTTTTGCAAATGATGTTAGACTACCCGTGATCCCCATTGAAAGACCAGTTGTTCCGAATGCCGAGCAAACTTCGAAGAAAATTTCCATTAATGGAAACTGGTCACTCATACAAATTAAAAGAGTAGAGAGTGAAACGATAAATGTTGCTACAATGTAAATCATAAATGATTTATAAACGGTTTGAGTTTCAATTTCGCGTCCATAAATGTTGACATACTGTTTTCCACGTGCGAATGAAAGAATAGCAAGAACCATTAAGGCAAATGTTGTGGTACGAATTCCACCACCAGATGAGTTAGGCGACGATCCCACAAACATTAAACCACAGAACATAGTTAGTGTTGCAGTCGAGAAGGCGTTCATATCAACAGTTGCAAATCCTGCATTACGTGTTGTTAATGAGTTAAATGTTGCATAGAAGAATCCTTCTATTAAACCTTTGTCTGCTAAGAAGTGATTCCATTCAAATAGGTAGAATCCAACAATACCCACAACCCATAATATAATCGTTGTAACCATCGTCAATTTTGTGTAGATTGAAAATTTAAAACGCTGTTTTGTCCTACGACACTGAAAGTATTTTTTAATATCTAAAATCACTGGGAATCCCATGGCACCAAAGAACATTAAAAACATGTGAAGTGTTTGAACGAAATAATCCTTTTGAAACGGCATTAATGATGAGCCAGTTATATCGAACCCAGAGTTTGTAATAGCTGATACAGTTGTGAAGAATCCTTGAAGCATAGCTTGCCAATAGATTGGATAATAACCTGCGAAATAATAGTAGTTTCCAAGTATGAGCATAAAAACTAATTCAATGGCCAAGAAAGAGATTAAAACGGATTTAACGAGTTTAACTACACCACTTAAGTTAATCTGATTCTGGTCAGTCATAATTAAGGCTCTTTCCCGTGTTGAAATTTTATGGCCTGCTAGTAACCAAATAGCAGTTGAAATCATCATTAACCCAAGTCCCCCAATTTGTAGGTTAAGAGCAAGAATTAAAATTCCTGGTATACTAAATGTATCAACTGGTGATACGGGGGATAGCCCTGTATTACTAAGACCACTTGTTGAAATAAATAAAGCATCTAGAAATGATAATGAGACACCTTCATTTAAACTAAATGGTAACCATAATAAGAAGGCAAATCCTATGGTAAACATGAAATAGTATCCTACAATTAACCTTGTTGGCGTTGAATGGATAAAATTCCTTAATTTCTTAACAATAAACATCCTTAGGCACTCCCTTTAAAATAAACGCATTGAACTTATATATCATTCAAAATTGATTATAACACTAATGACTGTAAAATATATGCAAAATTTTAACAAAGTAAGTCAAATTCCTCATCGCTATTTCACAATATAATATTGTGTAGTTTGATTTGGTAAATAGATGACGATTAAATAGTGTAATTCTTTTGATGGTTTTAACTGATTATCTAGATAAACAGGTTCTAGAACAGCATATTTAAAGATATCAGGTAAATTAATTTTATGTGTATTTAACAATTCTTTCATTTCATCTGATGATTCTGCTAATTGATTAATGATTGCTCGGCGCTCCTCTTTTTGTAGGCGATCTTGCCACCAAATTTTCGGTTTAATTTTACTATTCGTTAAATAGTCTACTTTCATGTATGAAAGTATGGTTGGCATTTGGTTATAATCGATGCTCTCTAAGAAATCATATAGTCTTGTAAATAAATCGCTAAGTTGATAACGAATCCAAGGGTATCTTTCATTCCAATACACTCCAAATCGATACATGAAGTCAAATGGAGAAGTCTTGAAGTCGTTGTCTACTAAGAATTTCATGGTGTAATCCATACGATGAGCATTCCAATAACGCTCTAAAATTTCTTCTGCTAAGTGGATTTTCTCAACATCACTTTCAGATAGTTTATCGTTGCGTTTCATTTCGTATGGGGCGAATTCATCATAAACGTATCCAAATTCATCGGCTTGTTTACGAAGTCCTGTTCCACGTAGCATTTTTAAGAATCCAAGTTGTAATTCTTCTGGACGAAGCGCGAAGACATCATTGAATGATTGCTCGAATCGATCGTACGGTTCTTCGGGAAGTCCAGCAATTAAGTCGAGGTGAAGAATGATTTTTCCACCTTGTTTAATACGTAGGATATTTGTTGTTAATTTGTCGAAGTTTTGACGACGTTTAACGAGTTTATTTGTTAATTCATATGTTGATTGAATTCCAATTTCAAAACGGAATAATCCTTCAGGGGCATGTTCATTTAAATAATCGATTAACTCGGTTGGCATGATGTCTGCTGTAATTTCAAATTGAAATTGAGTGCCAGGGAGATGTTCTTCAATAATAAAGTCGAAGATGTTTAGAGCATATGTTTTGTTAATATTGAACGTACGATCTAAGAATTTGAACGTTTTAGCACCATGCTTCATCAGATAACGAATTTCGTTTTTTACATTTTCGATATCAAAGTAGCGTACTTTATTATCAACTGATGCTAAACAGTATTGGCATGAATAAGGACACCCGCGTGATGTTTCAATATATTGAATTCGATTTGGCAGATGAGGAATATCTTCTTCGAAGTAGAAGGGAGATAAGATTTCCTTTGGATCCAAAATTGGAGCTTCCGCTGCTTTGATTAACTCGCCTGTTACTAAGTTTTTATAAACAATTCCACGTACTGTGGTGATATCTCTTTGCCCATGCAATGCTTCCATCAGTTCACGGAAAGATAGTTCTCCTTCACCGTAGATGATGTAGTCGATAGCACATCTTGAGAACCAAACATCAAAATCATATGAAACTTCAGGTCCACCCATCAAAATTGTAAGGGTTGGATCTTTTTCTTTTAACATATTGATTAAGGTTAAAGTTTTTTCAACATTCCAAATATAAACACTGAATCCGATGATTTTTGGATTTGTTGCAAGTAAATCGTTAGCAATGTTTTCTAATGTATCTTTTAATGTGTATTCCTTTAATTTAATATCAAAGGCTGGTGCATTCGCTTTTAAATATCGAATGGCTAAGTTTGTATGAATGTATTTTGAATTTAACGTAGTTAACGTAATTGACATATGTAAGCACCTCATTTTTTATCTTTTTCATTTTAGCACAATAATGAGTAGGATACCTATAGGTTTTCATCAGGATAGAGTGGTTGTATTGCTATTATTTGAATTTTAAGACAATTAAAACTATTAAAAGTATAAAATTCCTTTTTATGCTAATACTTTTAATATGCAAGATGCTAAAACTGAGGTAGGTGAGTCATTGTGTTAATTTCTATTCGTGATGTTTCAAAAAGTTATAAAGTTGGTGAAATTCAAACTGATGCATTAAAGAATATAAATCTCAATGTAGAACAGGGAGAATTTGTCGTGATCTTAGGTCCATCAGGATCAGGGAAGTCAACACTTCTTCATGTTAGTGGAGGACTTGATGAGGTAAATCAAGGAGAAATTTTGGTGAATGGCCAACAGATTACAAATATGACCTCATCACAACTGACTTGTTTTAGACGTCAAGAGTTGGGATTTGTATTTCAACAGTATAACTTGATGCCAAATATGACTGTTCTTGAGAATGTAGAGGTTGGGGCAAGACTTAGTCAAAATCATTTAGATGTTCATGAAGTTTTAAAAGAAGTTATGCTAGAGGAGTATGTCGGACAATTTCCATATCAATTATCAGGTGGACAACAACAACGTGTAGCAATCGCACGAGCAATTGCTAAAAATCCATCTATTTTATTTTGTGATGAACCAACAGGGGCTTTAGATGAAGAAACAGGAAAAACAGTTCTTGAAGTGTTACAACGTATTAATGAAGAATTTAAAACAACGATTTTCTTAATTACGCATAATTTAGGAATTGCAGAGATTGCTGATAAAGTTGTAAGAATGCGTTCCGGAGAAATTATTGATGTAACTCAAAATCAAGATAAAAAACGAGCTAAAGAAGTGAGTTGGGTATAATGATATTTAAAAATGTATTAAGGACGATTCAGCAAAAGCCATTACAATTTTTTTCATTGATGATTCTCATTATGATGTCTTCTTTTACATATGTTTCATTAGAAACGGCAATCTCATCTGTTTCTTATTTTTTAGATGATTATGCCTCAAAAACAAATCAGGAAGATTTTTTAGTTGTTCTTTCCTCACCAACAGAACAGGCTATTCGTTCGATGATTGCACAAAAAGGAGTTAGTGTATCTGAATTAGCGAATTTAAGTAAATCTGAAATGATGAAACAGTATGAGTATAGTTTAGTTGATTATTATGAGGATAAGGTAGCGGCACTTGGTGAGCGATTTAATGCAACGATTGAAGGCCGATTTTATCGCGATGTCGTCCAAGAAACCGATGATGGAACCTATACTTATCGAGTTGTAAAACAGACTGATTCGGTAAATTCAACTTATGTTGTAGCAGGTAAAATGCCTGAAAGTAGCTCGGAGATTGCAGTATTTAAACAATATGCAGATGCTAATGATCTCGCACTCGGAGATTCAGTTAAAATGAATGATGCTGAATATCAAATTTCAGCATTTATTGCAGTACCAGATTATATTTATCCTGTTTTTAGTTATGATAATCCGCTTTATGAAGCGGATCGTGAAACCATTGCGGTTGTCACAGATGATGTCTATGATACACTTTCACAAAAACAATGGGTTTTATACAGTGGTTATTTTAATGATGATGTGGATGTTGAAGAAGAAGTAGAAAAGATGGCTGGGATTTCTGGGGTTTCTCACGTGTTAAGCAAAAATCAAAATGTCCGTATTAGCACTGTATCTGGCGAGTTAATCGGAAATAAATTACTTTCTGCTACGTTTTCATCATTACTCTTAGTCATGTGTGTGGTTGTCATCGTTTTAATTTTGAAAAAAAGAATTAATGCAGATCGTATGCAAATTGGTGTTTTAAAAGCGATGGGATATAGTCGTTTAACAATTAGCTTAAATTATTTAACGTATCCGCTAATTGCCGCTTTATTTGGAACAGTTATTGGAAGTTTATTTGGTATTGGAGTTTCAGGTTATATTTCTTCTTCGTATATGGTGCATTATGTTGTGCCAAAGATTAGCACTTATTTTACGCCCCAAATTTTACTTGGGGGCATTGTTTATCCTATATTAATGGTCGCAGTCTCAAGTTTTATCATTTTATTGTTTTTACTTAGAGAAGCTCCACTAGATTTAATGAAAGAAAGCAGTCATTTAAAATTATCTAGAACTTCAAAAATTCTAGCGAAGCTATTATCTCCGTTATCATTTGAAACTCGTTTTAAATATTCTCTAGCTTTTAGAAACATGGGGAAAATTTTATCATTATTCATCATCGTATTTGTAGCGAGTATTTTCTTAGTTTTCGCTTCTATAGTATTTAAGTCAGTTGAAAATATTGTGGATAAAGCATTTGGTTCTGTTAATTATAATTATCAAGTTAAGTATAGTAAGTTAATAAATGAACCGCTGGGCATTACAGAAAGTCCGTTTATTGAGTATAATGCAATGCCTCTTAGCATGAAAAATAGTGAAGGAGAAGTGATGTTTGATGTCACAACTTCTTTTGTTGTCTATGGTATTGATAGTTATAACATTATTAATCCGTTATATAACGCAGCGGGTGAAAATATTACAAGAAAATCTCAACAAGGTTTAATTATTAATGAATTTATCGCAAGGGCCTATTCTTTAGAAATTGGCGATGTGCTAACGTTTGAAGCAAAAAATAAACAGATTAGTTATGAGGTTGTCGATGTTGTAGACCACTATAATGGTCCGATGATGTATGTAGATATGAACTTATTAGCTGATGATTTACACTTAGTCGAAGGATATTATAATGGAAAATGGACTGGGGATAGACCAAGTACAGAAGAAAATATTTCTTATATTTTTTCAATTAACGATTTAGAGCGTAATATTGAAATTGGAATGGAAATGATTCAAGTTTCTTTAAGTATCATGCTCATTATCTCAGTCGTGCTTGGAAGTATTATTATGATTGTAATTACTAACTTTATAATTGATGAAAATCAAAAACAAATTTCTATATTAAAGGTAATGGGATATACGAAAAAAGAAGTTTCTAAAATGGTTTTAACAATTTATCTACCATTTGTAATTGTTGCTTATTTAATTAGTATTCCAGTCACTCGTGGGACGATAGATTATATAATGAATCAAATTGCAGCTAGTCTTCCAATGGCGATTCCAACTGATTTTACGATGATACAGGCTATAAGTGGATTATTCATTATTTTATTTACCTACTTTATTGCAATGGGATGCTCAAAAGCTCAACTTGATCGTATTTCGTTACATGAAGTTCTTAAATATTAAGTTAAATAATTTGTTGAAATATTCAAAAACATACTATATTATGATATTCTAATGATAAAAGGCCGTTTATCACAAAGTTATGAAATGTGATGAGAGAGTTTCTAAGTAGAAGGAAGGGGTCTCTTGATGGAAAAAGTGTTATTTGATCATGATACGATTACGCGATCATTAAAACGTATCGCACATGAAATTTTAGAAAAAAACGACAATTTAAATGATGTTGTTATTATAGGAATCCGTACACGTGGAGCTTACTTAGCTCAACGATTAGTAAAGTTAATCGAAGTTTTTGAAGGGGTAGAAGTGCCACTTGGTGAATTAGATATTACAAAATATCGCGATGATATTACACGCGAAATGAAAGAAGTCATTATGAACCAAAGTTCAGTTCCAATGATGTTAAATGGAAAAACGGTTATTCTAGTTGATGATGTTTTATATACAGGACGTACTGTACGCGCCGCTTTAGAAGCTGTTTTAGAATATGGGCGCCCTAAAAATATTCAACTCGCAACATTAATCGATCGAGGACATCGCGAACTTCCAATTCGTGCAGATTATGTAGGTAAAAACATCCCGACTTCTCATAAAGAAGTAGTTAAACTATATCTAACAGAACTTGACGACAAAGATGCCGTAATCCTATCAAAAGGCGAGTAATATAAAAAGCTGAGACAACTGTTTTGATACTTGGAAAAATGCAAGGAAGAGATGAAAAGGATTGTTTGAAATCCGGTCAGCACTTCCGATTTTTCTCAAGTATCAGGTTGTCGAAGCTAGATTGTATAAAAAGCTGAAAAGACCGCTTAAATGCGACTAAAAGTGCTTAGCCACCGCGTGTTTTAAAAACACAAGAGTGGATAAAACTTTATAGAGCATTTGGTCTTTGAGGCTAGATTAATAAAATCCCCCTGCATCAAATGTTTCTACCTTTCCTGTTAGTTAAGGAGAAACATTAATGCGCAGGATAATATGGATTAAAACTTCGCATAGCTCAGTTAGAGCTATCTAAAAATTTTCACGAAAAAACATAAAAAAGGTCTAAATACGAAGAATTATACATATTATGTAGAGAAGTGAGATGTGGCGTCACTTTCCCTTAAAGAGATTTTCTCTACTAGGGGGAATGAGTCATTTTCTTACCTCGATATCTCTCTTTTTGTATCATACAGTCCCTTTTGTTTTTTCAAGATTTTTAATGAAAGTTGTTAGTTGTTCAATTAGTCATTCTTTTTTGTTTCTGATTGATGGCTAACAAATAAAAAACACGCAAGTCGCTGGTCACGATTTGTGTGTTTTTTTTTAATGACAGATTGTAATATTAAGTGCGACACATAAAAAAAAGCTCATAAATAGAATCTTTGTTATAGAATGAAGTTACCACACCCAATTCTTAACAAGGAGATCTATTTATGAGTTATAAACATCTTAACACATTTGAGCGCACACGTATAGAAGTTCTTTCAAAAATGGGCTATTCAACGAGACAAATCGCTCAACAACTAAATCGTCATCATTCAACGATTGCTCGTGAACTGAAACGAAATACTCAAAAGACGTATCAGGCTGAGTTAGCAGAAGAATTAGCTGGACAACGTCGATTAAGTTGTCGTTGTCCAGAGAAGAAATCTGAACAAGTCATTCAGACCATCCAACATTATTTAAAGTTAACCTGGTCGCCTGAACAAATTTCTAATACCGTTTTAAAGGGTGTTCTTTCATTTAAAACCATTTATCGTTGGATTTATGATGAAACCATTTTGTTAGGAGATTTAAGTTGTTTAAGACAAAAAGGAAAGCGACGAAAACCACGAGAAACACGCGGACGATTTAACATTGGAACGTCGATTCATCAACGTCCCAAAGAAGTAAAAAGACGTGAAACGTTTGGGCACTGGGAATTAGATACGGTTGTTTCAAGTCGTGGAAAGAGTAAAGGTTGCTTGGCGACCTTTGTTGAACGTCAAACACGTTTTTATGTGGCCATTAAAATAGAAAATCGCTCAGCAACAGAAATGTACCGAGCGATTAGTGAGTTATATAAACTCTTTCCTAAAGACACCTTTAAAACTTATACGGTTGATCGAGGAAAAGAGTTTGCTTGTTATTCCAAAGTAGAAGCTGATTTAAAGGTTCCTGTTTACTTCGCAGATGCCTATTCGTCTTGGCAAAGAGGAAGTAATGAAAATGCCAATGGTCTTCTTCGAGAGTTTTTCCCGAAGAAGACAGATTTAGCACGAGTCAGTGACGAAGAGATTAATGAGGCACTCTGCCTCATTAATCATCGACCACGAAAATGTTTAGGGTGGAAAACTTCATTCGAGCTATTTCATGAGAAACTGTCGCATTTGTATTGACAATTCGTCTAATGCTTAAATTTATAGTATTAATTATGGAATTTTGCAAGATAAAATCATTTGTTGTCAGTATTTGTGAGTAATTAAGACTAGCATTTTGTGTTGAAAATAGATATAATCTTTATTAAAGGTAATTGTAGTTGGGGTAAAAATGCTACAATTTATCATTTAATTCCTACAAAATTTAAAAAGCACCGGTTTCCTGCCAGGTGCTTTTTCTTTGTTTAAAATGCGAATTTTGTAGTATATTGTGTTTAAATTCAGAGTGTATCTGATAGACTAATATTATAAGTAGGTGATTAAGATGACTCAAAATTATATAGAGCATTTAAATATAGAACAATTTCAAAAGGATTTAATTGATTGGTATTATATTGTGAAGCGTGATTTGCCTTGGCGTATTAATCGTGATCCGTATCGTATTTTAGTTTCAGAGATTATGCTACAACAAACTCAGGTTGTTACAGTGATTCCGTATTATGAACGTTTTATGAAGCTTTTTCCAACCACAAAGGAGTTGGCAGAGGCGGATGAGCAAACATTGTTAAAGGCATGGGAAGGATTGGGGTATTATTCTCGTGCTCGTAATTTACAAGAGAGCGCAAAGATGATTGAAGCGATGGGTGGGTTTCCAACGACTCATGAAGAAATTTTAAAGTTAAAAGGCGTTGGTCCTTATACAGCGGGGGCTGTTAGTAGTATTGCTTTTGGTATCCCGGCTCCTGCGGTTGATGGGAATGTTTTTCGAGTAATGAGTCGAGTTTGTTGTATTTTTGAGGATATTGCGAAACCTAAAACTCGTAAAGTTTTTGAATCTGTGGTGACTGACGTGATAAGTCATGAGGATCCAAGTGCCTTTAATCAAGGATTAATGGAGCTTGGAGCGACAATTTGTACACCTAAATCTCCTAAGTGTTTGGAATGTCCAGTTCAAAAACATTGCCAGGCTTTTAAACAAGGGATTGATGATTTATTACCTGTTAAAACTAAGGCGAATGCTCAAGTTAAAACTAAGTTAGTAGTGGCCATTGTTGAAAACCAATACGGTGAGTATTTGGTAAATAAGCGACCGGATAAAGGACTGCTAGCAAATTTTTATGAGTTTATGAGTTTTGAATATGATGGGACGCTAGAACCTGCTGAGTTCTTGTTAGAAAAGTTATCCCCAGTTTGTAAAAATGTTGAGTCCATTCAAGCGATTGGAACATTTAATCATGTTTTTTCACATCGAATTTGGGAAATGGAAAGTTATTCAGTTAAAGTAACAACGGATATTACCTTGAGTGATGAGGTGGCAGAAAATAGTGGATTGTGGATAAGTTCTACAAGTTTACATGAGTATCCACTTGTAGCTGCACATCATAAGATTTTATCAGAGTATGATAAGTTATAGTTTTGTCGAGTTGTTTTATTTGACCGAATAGGAAATATGTGTTAAGTTAAAAGTGTTAATGATACTAGGGGTGCCTTACGGCTGAGAGTGTAGCGATACATAACCCTTTGAACCTGAACTAGTTAGGACTAGCGGAGGGAAGTAGACAGAATTTTTATTAAATGCTATTTTAATAAAATTATATTCTTATACTTTTAATTAAGCCGTAAAGCCTCCTTATAACAGGGAGGATTTTTTTATGCAAAATTCAAAAACGAAAAAATTAGTGGAAATGAGTATCTTAGTTGCCTTAGCATTCGTGCTTGACTATGTAGCTAACATTTATTCAGGATGGTTCTGGCCATTTGGAGGATCAATTTCAATTTCATTAGTACCACTTGCCGTTATTGCATTTCGCTATGGGTGGGTAGCGGGATTTTTAAGTGGATTTACAATGGGATTGTTACAATTGCTAACGGGAGCTTATATCATGCACCCAATTCAAGTGTTATTTGATTATCCGTTACCATATGCAGTACTAGGATTTGCAGGATTCTTTGCAAGTAAGGTCAATGTGGTTGAAGTGGGGCAACGTAGTCTTTATATTTGGCTTGCCACAGGAATCGGTTCAATTGCAAGATTAGTGTGCCATATTATTTCAGGTGTCGTATTCTTCGCAGACTATGCACCAGAAGGAATGAATCCAGTTGTATATTCAGTTGGTTATAATACACCATTTGTTTTAGCATCATATATTTTGAGTGCTATTATCTTAGTTGTTTTATATAAACGTTACGCGAATCAATTAGTTCGTATACAAAAAGAAAAAGTAGTGACTCCTTCAAGTGAAACAGCTGCATCAGTATAAAAAATTAGAAAAAGAGCAATTTTAATCAGATTGCTCTTTTTTATGTAGATGAATAATACTATTTAATTCGGAGAATGTAAAAAATAAATTTTAAGATAATAAATTTAGGATACTGTTGACATTATGTATGAGAGGGTATATAATAAGAGTATGTTAAGTAGTTGTCTATAGCTTTTAAAAATCATGAAATTCACATGTTATTAGAGATTATATTCTACCACTCAATGTAATCTGTAATAATACGTGAATTTTTTTACTTTCATTACAGAAATAAAATTTTAGGAGGTACCAATATGAAAGGTACAGTTAAATGGTTTAACGAAGAAAAAGGATTTGGATTTATCACTGCAGAAAACGGAAGCGACGTATTCGTTCACTTCTCAGCAATTAAAGCTGACGGATTCAAACGTCTTGAAGAAGGACAAAAAGTAACATTTGAAACTGCTGAAGGACAACGCGGACTTCAAGCTCAAAATGTTGTTGTAAACTTCTAATTAAGAGATTAATAAGAATTTATGAGAGACTTCATGTTTATGAAGTCTCTTTTTTTGTTTATCATGTATACTAGAGTTAATACTATTAAAATTGAGGGATGACTGATGCGAGATTTAAATGGATTATTAGAGAAGCAGAATTTAACGTTGCTTGGTTCATTAATTAAGGTAAATCGAATTCGTCAAAATATGAGTCAGCAACATTTAGCACAGGGGATTTGTGTGCCTTCTTATTTGAGTAAGATTGAGAATGGGGAGGTTGTCCCAAGTCTTGATATTATTGAGTCTTTGTTTGATGAGCTTGATATTAGATACTATAGCGATTCAAATTTTTTAAGAGAAAGTCGAGAGTTAATTGATGAGTTTTTTGATGAACTGAATTTAAATGGTTTTGTGAAGTCTGGTGAGATTTTTGAACGATTAGTAAAGCAAGAGGATAAGTTTATTCATTCTCCTTTGATTGTTGACTATTATTTAGTCCATTTTGCGAAGTTTTGTTCAACATCTGAGCGTGATAAGTTTGATGAGGTATTGATGATGATTCAATCTATTGAGCATTTATTAACGAATCATCAACGATTTAAGTATTATTTTTATTTAGGGTTAGATCAGTTGCTTTATTATCGCGATGCGACCTTAGCACGCGATTTGTTATTAAAGTCTACTAATTATGAAACAACAGGGCATTCTCTTTTGTATTTGGCGATGGCTTATTATAAGTTGTCGAGTTACTATGAAGCATTTGAATTTGCTGAAAAGTCGTATCAAACTTATTTGGATGAGGGAAATTTAATTGGGTTGATTGGCTTTTATCATTTTAAGGCGGTACTTTGTTATAAGGTAGGGAGTACTGAGCGCGCACTTAGACAGTATGAGCGCTCTGTGACTTATATGAAGAAGTTGAATCGTTTGGAGTTTTTGAAGGAGGCACAGGAGGGTCAGACTTTTATGTTAAATCGATTGAATCAGTCGGATGAGCCTTTGGTGATTGAGGATACAATTACCTCACAAATCTTAACGCTTTGTGAAAATGGGGATAAGTCACAGCTTGATGAACTTCAAGATTTAATTACGAAATATAAGGAACAGGGAATGTCTAACTTATTGTATGATGAATGTTTATATGAATCAGTTATAAAGTTTTATGTACGAAATCGGATGTATAAAGACGCTTATTTATTAACTGGTGAGAATCATTTGTGAGAAAGTCTTACTTTTAAAAGGTCTTTAATATAAATTTTAGCCCTTCATTTCTCATTGGCAGTACGATGAATATGAGGACTCTTTTTTGTATAATGAAGAAGTAAGAAGGGGGCAGCTAAAAATGATTAAACAAGCAATTTACCACCGTGCAAAAAGTGCGTATGCTTATGCATATGACAAAGAAACGCTTCATATCCGTTTAAGAAGTGCTAAAAATGATATAAAGTTAGTCAAGTTACTTGGAAATGATCCATATGATTGGCAACCTAATGAGAAAGGTGAATATGAATGGTGCTTAAAATCAACGCCAATGATAAAACAACATTCAACATCAGAGTTTGATTACTGGTTTATTGAAATCAAGCCAACGTATCGTCGTTTTAAATATGGATTTATTTTAAATGATGGGATAGAAGAATTATTATTTATTGAGCGTGGATTTTTTAGTGTTGAGGATGAAGTAATTAAGAAGGATGTTAATAGTTATTTTGCATTTCCGTATTTAAATGCTGAAGACGTATTTAAGGCACCAGATTGGGTACGTGATACGATGTGGTATCAAATTTTTCCTGAACGTTTTGCAAATGGAGATGATTCAATTAGTCCTGAGAATGTTCTTCCTTGGGGAGAGGGGGAAGTGACGATTGATTCTTTTTATGGTGGTGACTTGCAAGGAATTGTGGATAAGTTGGATTATCTGCAAGAGCTTGGAATTAATGGACTTTATTTAACTCCGATTTTTGAATCACCGTCTACTCATAAGTATGATACGGTGGATTATTATAAAATTGATCCTCATTTTGGAGATGATGCTATTTTTAAAACGTTAGTAAATGAAGCTCATCAGCGTGGAATGAAAGTGATGCTTGATGCAGTGCTTAATCATATGGGATATCATTCACCTCAGTGGCAAGATGTTGTGAAAAATGGTGAGCAGTCAGTATACAAAGACTGGTTCTTCATTCATGAGTTTCCAGTTGTTGATGAGGAAGGGGCTCCGATTATCGGAACGTACGAAACTTTTAGCTTCACACCGTATATGCCAAAGATTAATACAAATCATAAAGAGGCAAAACAATATTTAATTAATATCGCATTGTATTGGATTAAGGAGTTTGGGATTGATGCCTGGCGACTTGATGTTGCCAATGAGATTTCTCATGACTTTTGGCGTGATTTTAGAAAGGCTGTTAAAGAGGCGAATCCCGATTTATATATTGTAGGAGAGACTTGGCATGATTCTTATGCCTGGCTTTTAGGCGATCAATTTGATGCGGTAATGAATTATCCATTAACGAAAGCTATTTTAGAGTTTGTGGCGACCAATCATATCGATGATCAAGGTTTTGTTGATACAATTGTTGAGGCACTTTATCGATATCCTGCTAATGTGAATGACGTAATGTTTAATTTACTCGATAGTCATGATACACCACGTCTTGCTACTTTAGCTGATGGATGTGAAGGTAAAATCAAGCTCGCTTATTTATTACTTTATTCGTTAATAGGGTCTCCGTGTATTTTTTATGGATCTGAAGTGGGACTTGAGGGGGATAATGATACTCGTTCACGTCAGTGTATGATTTGGACTGACGCTGCTTGTGAGATGCCTTATTTTACGCATTTAAAGCGTTGTATTGAGTTAAGAAAAGAGTATTCTGGGAACTTAGAGTTTATTTATCATCATCAAAATACGTTAATTTATAGAAAGTTTGATGAACATCATAGTATTTATTTTATTATTAATAATAATCCTTATCACATAACGATTCCATTAATCCCTGAGCTAAAAAATAAGGAAGTTCATGAGTTGTATGGAAATCAGATTTTGTCATTTGATGAGACAGTAAGTTTGGATTCATATGGTTTTATGGTTGTGAAGGCACGCTAAGGCGTGCTTTTTTGTTTGAATTTGAAAGTATTTAAGGGTTAGGTCCATTCTCGTGGTATAATGTAATGGAAATATATTGATTTTAAAGGAGGTAGGGGTTATGCTAGAGTTTTCTGTGTTTATTGTTGGATTACTTTCGATGTTAATTGGTGTGGTTAATGTTTTAGAGTCAGACCAAGATATACGAAGGTTTGGATATCGAGTTAGATCAGTTTTACAAACAAAAGAATCATGGCAGTTTGCGAATAAAGTTTTTGGTGTGATGTTAGTTAGTATGGGGGCAATTGCTCTTGTGATTGGGATTATATTAAATTCATATATTCGATTACTGAGTCCTTTTGAGGTTGTGATGATTAATGTTTTGGAGTTAGTTGTGATTGTATTAATTTCAATGGCTGTAACAGAGATTAGAGTTAAACAATTATTTAATAAAGAAGGAAAACAAAAATAATATGATTGATGTAATAAGTTTAATAAAAAGGCCTACACTTAATTAGAGATAATTAAATGTAGGTCTTTATTTTGATTCAATTTTATTTCTTAAGATATAATTCGCCGTCAATGATACATTGATTTTGTCCTATTTTTTTAGATTCATTTAAAAAATGAGAAGCTTTATTATAATTAATTTCCTTTGAAGTTGTTCTATCTATTTGACAGGCACCGACATTAATCGTTATTTTTGGTGTGATGTTAATTTGATCTAGGTCAGAAAAAATATGACTAATAAACTTTTCAAGATTTTTTTGATTTTTATCCGTAAGAGAACAAAAGATACTTCCATCTAATCTGAAAAATAGCTCTTCTGAATAATTTAAAAGGATTTTTGATAATATTTTTAAATATTCGTCACCTTGTTGATAGCCATATAAAGTATTAATTAAATCAAGATTACTGAATTCTATTAATACTAAATAGTAATTATATTTAGAATCTTCAAAGATATTATTATAAACGGTATTAAATTTTCGGCGATTATACATTTGAGTTAAGGAATCTTCTACTGATAATTTAGTCATATTGATTATTTCTGTTATATCCTTGGCTACACATAACACGCCTTGATTTACCTTTTGTTTTAGTACCTGATAAGAGCGTCCTAAAAATACTTCAACGCCTGAGTAAGAACCGTGTAATAAAGTATCATTATCTCCACATTTACATTGATAATATAATTCTTCAGAAAGAATTCCCTTACGCACTAAATCCCAATCATTTAATCCTATTAGCTCATTCTCCTTAAGACCGACAAAGTCTAAATAACTTTGATTCGCGATAACATAGTTTAAATTCTCATCTTTAAAGAACATATAATCTTTTGAATGTTGTATCAGTTCAGTCAATAGCTCTTTTTTTCTATCATTAGAAAAATTAATGGATTTTCCCTCAACTAAGAATATGTTTTCGTGTCGGATAATTTTTATTATTAAATGTTGATCTGGTATTTGATAATAATTTGGAATGGTAATTTTCTTAATTGGAGAATGGAGTGAAAAATCTTTGATTTGCTTACTTAATAAACAAAATAAGCAAAGCTCTTTTTGACAATTTAGATGATGCAAGGACTCACCTAGGATGCTATCTTTATTTATATTAAAGATTTCTTCTGCTACTTGATTCGCATAAATAATTTTAAATTCATTATTAATAACTAATATTCCTTTAGATAAATGGTCTAGTATTTTATATTCTGAGTTAGACATGGTAATCACTTCCTAAATGATTTCTTTTATGAAATTCTAACACAAAATAAAAACGTTTTAAATAAAAATACTTTAATAGTATTTATATATACGTAGAAAATACAGAGGAAATTTAAATAGGTAATATATCTGTTATACATTCTTCATATTTGCATGACTTTTAATATCTATAAAGAGTATACAGATAAAATAAAAAAGAAGATTTCATTTAAAATCTTCTTGAGAATCGTGATGTGATGTTTTGGTGATGAGAGAATAAAGTTTTAAAAAAGTATAAGTTAAAAGTGCTAAGACGATTGTCAACATAATTAATTCGATTGCAATAAATGTAAGAGCCTCAATCGGTGTTTCGATAAATTCGGTATTCATTGCTATCACCTCTTTAACCTCATTATGTCACAGATAAATTTTTTCATTCAAAATGACTTTTAAAATTTAGATACCAATTATTGTTACGTGTCGAAGAAAGAGTTTAAGTGTAGATTAAATGTCTTTTTTGTAGTATCCTATGTTTATCAACATTAGTTTGTAGGAGGATGGCCAGGATGGAGATTAAGGTTGCTTTTTTTGATGTAGATGGAACGATTGTGGATAATCATTCAACGCATTCGCATAGTTCAGATATGGAGTTAGTACCAGCGTCAACGATTGAGGCGATTAAATTATTAAAAGAGAATGGAATCACGCCTTTTATTGCAACAGGACGTTCTCCATTTATGATTGAAGATTTACTTGAGGGATTAGAAATTGATAGTTATATTTGTACGAATGGTCAATATGCTGTGATGCATGGTAAAGTGATTCATGAGGCACCTTATTCAGAAACTTTACTTGATGAAATTGTAGATGTTTCTAAGAAGCATGATATTCCACTTTTATGGATGCCAGCAGAGCATTATATTTTATCAGGTGCCAATCAAGAACTTTTATTATCAGGACTTGAAGCCATGAAGTTGCCTTATCCTAGAATTCAAACAGATTTAGAAAAACCTGATTTTAAGGTGTATCAGATGGTAGCGGGAGTTACAAAAGAGAATGAGCATTTCTTTGAGTCAATTAAAGAAATTCGCATTGTTCGTTGGCAAGAAAATGGCGTTGATTTATTACCGTTACATGGTTCAAAAGCAACTGCTATTCAAACGATTTTAGACAAAATCGGGTTGAAACCTGAGAATGCAATTGCGTTCGGAGATGGCTTCAATGATATTGAGATGTTGCAAGCAGTTGGAATGGGTGTTGCAATGGGGAATGCTCATAAAGATGTTCAAAAGCATGCTAACTATGTCACAAAACCAGTTCATGAAGATGGAATCTACCATGCTTGTAAACATTTTGGGTTAATTTAATCATATAAAAAAGCATTAGCCGATATCAGGTTAATGCTTTTGATTTTTTAGTCGAGAATAATTTTGAAAACAACAGGGAGCTCACTATGGATAGTAGTTGTACTAATCTCAAGGGCATCCGTACTATGATTCCATTTGATTTCCCCATCAAATCCTAGCGCAACAATATCTTTGATAATACCGTGGAAGCATGGGACGAAACAAGGATCTTTTTGGGCAAAAGAGGTGAGTTTGACTTGTCCATTTTCAGGATAGTTTAGGACCGTTGCGTAGATGGCATTGTTGTTCACGGTGTATCTAATATCCTTAGGAGTGAACTTTTTGCTCGTTGCATCTGAAAATTGTCCTTCTGATACTTCGGTTGGACCTTCTGATGCGTACCGCCAAACCTTAGAGTCGTAAATGGCCTCGCCGTTGACTTTTAGCCAGTCTCCAATTTCGAGTAGGAGTTTTTTATCTTCTTCTGGAATTGAGCCATCTCCTTTTGGTCCGATATTTAATAGTAGGCATCCGTTTTTACTCACGATATCCACAAGGTCACAAATGATTTCGTTTGCTGTTTTATAGTCATTATCCTCAGTATATCCCCAAGAGTTTCTTGCAACAGACGTACAACTTTGCCATAAGTTTGGTTTTGGTTCATTAAATTGACCACGTTCCATATCGATAACAGCACTACCAAACATGAACGCATCATTTTTATAGTTAATGGCAACTTCTTCATTCCATTCATGCGCACGATTGTAGTAGTAAGCAGCGAATTTTTTGAGGTAGGGTTTAACAGCATGATGTTGAATCCACCAGTCAAAGTAAATGAGTTTAGGACGATATTTATCAACTAATTCACAACATCTGAGTAACCAATCTTCCAAAAATTCTTTTGTTGGGGTAGGTTCACTAAATAAATCATAGTGATCAGGCTCAGGCATGGCAGGCCAATAAAAATCGCCACACGCTAAAGGATCATGTATATCACTATCAAATTTTTTCCCCTCTCCCATGAAAAACCAATGCTCAATTCGATGAGATGAGGCACAGGCTTTAATACCTCGTTTTTCAAATGCCTGAGATAATTCACCTAAAATATCACGTTTAGGTCCCATTTCATATGAGTTGAATGGAGAGAGATCACTTTTATACATTTGGAATCCATCGTGATGTTCGGCGACAGGCATGACATATCGCGCCCCAGCTTTTTCAAATAAGTCTGCCCAAACTTCAGGATCAAATTTTTCAGCCTTAAACATCGGAATGAAATCTTTGTACCCAAATTCTTTTTGCGGCCCATATGTTTTAATATGATGCTCGTACTCTTTACTACCTTGAATATACATATTTCTTGAATACCACTCACTTCCAAATGCCGGAATAGAATATAGCCCCCAGTGAATAAAGATTCCGAACTTCGCTTTTTGATACCACTTTGCTACGTCGTATTGTTCAAGAGATTCCCACGTGTCTTTGAATGGTCCTTGTTCAATGACTTTATCAATTAGTTTAAGATAAGACTGTTTGTCCATATTGATCCCCCCTTTTATAGCGCTATCATCATTATATGAAAAGCGAATATAAATTTATATGGATTTTTATGACAAGATTAATATCTAGAGAGGATTTTATTTGAAAAATAATCTTAATTCACTAAAAGAGGATATTCCAGTCTATAGGGTATATAATTACTTATTAGTATAATGATGACATGGAAAGTTTTTCTTCTACATCAATTCGTCTTTTTCTACATATTTTATACAAAGTATTTTAGTATTATGAAAAAGTAATGCAATGAAAAAAAGAGTCATAAAGCTTTGATTTATAACATAAGTTGTAGAGAAGTATGTTTAAACCATCACTAAAAAAAGAACCGATAGGGAGCTATCGGTTCTTTTTTTGTAGGAATCAGGATACGATCTAATATTTTATAAATTAGATGGTATTTATTTTTGTTCTTCTATTTAATTAGCATATCAAAGTAGCAAAATATAATCTATAATTAAAGAGATAAAACTGTTTTAATTTTTAGTAAGGGTTATTAGGAGGAGAAGGATGAATAAAGCCTTAACAATTAAAGATATAGCTGAAATCGCTGGGGTAGCGAAAAGTACTGTATCTCGTTACAATGGCAAAGTGAGTGAAGAAACAAAGGAAAAAATCAGGAGAGTTATTGAAGAGCATAATTATGAACCAAACGCTTTTGCACAGAGTCTAAAAGCAAAAAAAACAAAATTTGTTGGAATCATAGCCCCTGGGTTAGATTCTATTGTTACATCAAAAGTAATTATGGCCATTGATACAACCTTAAGAGAAAATGGATACAATCCATTAATTATAAATACTAGTTTACGAAAAGATTTAGAAATTGAAAGTATCGAAAATTTAGCACGATTAAAAGTAGATGGAATTATTTTAGTAGCGACCGAAATTAAAGATGCTCATCGAGATGTAATTAGTCAGTTAAAGGTTCCATTTTTAATGATTGGACAAGTCTGTGATGGAGTTACTTCAATTGTTAATGATGATTATCATGCAGGGTTTGAAGTAGGGAGATATATTCAAGAGATGGGGCATCAGGATGTTATTTATTTGGGCGTATCAAAAGATGATACTGCGGTAGGAATAAATCGTCGTAATGGGGTTTTGGATGGATTACGTTATCAAAATAATTTGATGAATATTCGTATAATGGAGTCAGATTTCACAAGTGAACTTTCTGAGAAAATAGTCAACGATGCTTTAAAAGATAGTAAACCAAGTGCAATTATTTGTGCTACAGATCGAATAGCATTAGGGGCTAGAAAAGCTATTCAACGACATAATTTAAGTGTACCAGAAGATATATCACTTACAGGTTTTGGAGGATATGATTTGGCAACTTTAGTTACACCACCTTTGACGACAATTAAATTTGAAAATGAGAAAACAGGACACTTAGCCGCTGAAACGATTATAGACCTAATGGAAGGAAGAGATGTTGCAGAACTACAGGTTATTGGCTATCAGTTAATCAAATCAAAAAGTGTAAAGCATAAATAAAGATAAAAAAGACAATCTAGTTTTTAAAACCTGATTGTCTTTTTTTTTTTTTTTTTTTTGTAAATGCTTACTGAAAGGGGTTGCTATATGGTAATTATTGTGTTATATTATTTTCGTAATCGGTGGAACCGGTTCCTATGGTGAGGGGAGAAATGAAATATGTCTAACAAAAAAGAAATTTATCAAAAAATTTCAGAAGAATTATTAACGTTAATTGGTGGAAAAGAAAACATACAAGGAGTAGCGCATTGTGCAACACGATTAAGAATTGTCTTAGTTGATAATTCATTAGCTGATTTAGATCAAATTGGGCAATTAGAATTAGTTAAAGGGGTCTTTGTGGCAGGAGATCAATTGCAAATTATTTTTGGCGCAGGAACAGTTAATAATGTTTATGATGTCTTTACAGAAGTTAGTGGAACAGAAAGAATGTCTTTAGGTGATGTTAAAGCTCAATCAGTACAGAAACAGAATGCATTTCAAAAAGCTATTAAATCGTTATCTGACGTTTTCGTAGATATCATTCCAGGTTTATTAGCTGCAGCCCTATTGATGGGATTGACAGGTTTACTTGGGCAAGAAGGAATTTTTGGTCCTCAATCTGTGATTGAGATGTTTCCATCTTTAGCTGGAATTAATCGCTTCATATCAATTTGTTCAACAGGAATCTTTACAATATTACCAATGTTAGTTGTTTATTCAGCAACAAGACGTTATGGTGGAACACCTGTTCTTGGATTAGTTATTGGAGCAATTATGTTACATCCTGATTTAGCAAATGCTTATTCTGTTGGAAATGGAACAGTTGATCCCGAAGTTATTAATATTTTTGGACTAAATGTAGAATTAGTTGCATTTCAAGGTGGGATTATCATTGCTTTAATGATGGGATTCATTACGGCTAAACTTGATATTTTCTTTAACAAAAAAATTCCAGATATGGTTAAATTATTCTTTGCACCATTAGCAACAGTAGTGATTGCAGCATTCTTATTATTTACAGTCATTGGTCCACTAGGACGTGCTCTAGCAGATATTATTACTTATTCATTATTATGGGCAACAACAAATTTAGGAATTTTTGGTTTCATGTTGTTTGCAGGAATTCAACAAATCATTGTTATTACTGGAATTCATCATGTTATCGGAGCAGTTGAGGCACAATTAATCGCAGATACTGGACGTAACTTTATTATGCCATTAATGTCAGTTGCTTTAATTGCACAAGGTGGAGCAGTTCTTGGATTCTTACTTTTAAATTGGAAAGATGCTAAAGTTAAACAAATTTGTATTTCTTCATTTGGGTCAATTTTATTTGGAATTTCTGAACCGGCT
Organism: Turicibacter sanguinis; assembly: GCF_013046825.1. Lineage (NCBI taxonomy): Bacteria > Bacillati > Bacillota > Erysipelotrichia > Erysipelotrichales > Turicibacteraceae > Turicibacter > Turicibacter sanguinis. Next base: position 1,214,367 of record NZ_CP053187.1, read on the forward strand.
ATTTTCGGAGTAACTTTAAAAAATAAATTCCCATTAATTGCAGGATGCTTAGGAGCAACTTTAGGGGGAGCATATGTTTATCTTACACATGTAACAGCTATTGGATTTGGTGCAACAGCTATTCCTGGAATTGCAATTGTAGCAGCTGAAGGAAATGGACATCTTAATTATATTTTTGCTCATTTAATTGCTTTATCAGCTGGATTTATCTTTACATATGTATATGGAAAAGTAAAAGTTAAAAGAGAGGTAGCTTAATTATGAGATACAAAGAGCCTAAACATCGAACAATTCTAGAAGCTACAACAGAAGAATTAGTTCAACTTCTAGAAAAGTCAAAAGATGATAATTGGAAACCAATTTATCATATTCATCCAGAGTTTGGTTTATTAAATGATCCAAATGGATTAGCATATTTTAATGGTTATTATCATCTTTTTCACCAATGGTATCCTTTTGGGACAACACATGGAATGAAACATTGGGCTCATTTGAAATCAAAAAACTTAGTTGAATGGACACGTGAAGAAGTAGCATTAATACCAACTGAAGATTATGAAGCTCATGGAGCATATTCAGGAACAGCTATAGAAATAAATAATCAGTTGTATTTGTATTACACTGGAAACATTAAATTAGATAAGTTTAATCGAAGCGCAAATCAGTGTTTAGCTATTATGGATGATAAGGGGAATATTCAAAAACATCCATCAAATGCGTTGATTGAAGGCGTTCCACAAGGGTATACCGGACATGTTCGTGATCCAAAAGTATTTAAAAAGAATGGTCAATATTATATGATTTTGGGAGCTCAACGATTAGATGAAACAGGAACCTTTATTATGTATCAATCCCCAGATGGAGTAGATTGGAGTTTTTTAGGAGAGTTAACGTTAAAAAACTTTAATCAGAATTTAGGGTATATGTGGGAATGTCCAGACTTTGCTGAGATTGACGGAAAGGATTTATTGATTTTTTCACCACAGGGAGTTGAAGTACAAGGTGAGAAGTATAAAAATTTATTTAATGTAACGTATGTAATTGGAAAGTTAGATTTAGATCAATTGATATTTGAAGTAGAATCATTTGATGAATTTGAGCGAGGATTTGATTTCTATGCGACTCAAACTTTTAAAGGAAAAGAAAATCAAACACTACTATTAGCCTGGGCAGGTTTAGGAGAATTTGAATATCCAACTGATATTTTTGGATGGGCTCATTGCTTAACATTCCCAAGAGAAATTAGAATCAAAGATAATAAGGTTATTCAAATTCCAGCAAAAGAACTTGAGTTATTACGTCTCAATAAAGTATCAGAAGCAGGTCAATGTCAAGGATTTTCTTTATTAGAAAATGATACAAATACATATGAGTTAAATATGATACTCACCCCAAATGATGCAAATATTTTTGGAATAAACCTATCAGTTTCAAAAGAGGAACGTCTGGTATTAGAGTTTAATCAGAAAAATCAAACCGTTACACTTGATCGAAGTGAATTAAAACATCAGTTTGTTGAAGAGTTTGGGACATATCGTCAAGCAGAATTAAAAATTGGTGAAAAGATTGAAATTAAAGTTTTAATGGATAATAGTATTGTTGAAATCTTTATTAACAATGGGGAGTTAGCCTTTACAAGCCGATTATTCCCATTAGAAAATTCAACTAATATAGAGATTTTTAGCGATGGATTAATGTCCTATAAGTATGAGAAGTATCTTTTAAAACATGGTATTTAATTTATTTACCATACATAAAAAAAGGTCTGTCAAAAATATGACAGACCTTTTTTTATGTATCATTTTTTGAAAACGTTTAACGAGTTTATAGGTACCATTAGCAAGACAAAATCTATCTTTTTAAGTATCTAGTTTTTGGTACTATAAAAAAGCAGTTGAGGCAGAGGTTTAATCAATTGATTACGTATTGATAAAGTGAGGTCACTTTTATTTTAGATGATCAATAACCTCTAATAATGATTCGACAATTTTAACTGTTTTATTGGCAAACTCTTCATCAGGATATTTCATATCTGGTACGCAGATAACATCTATATTTCCAGCGTGTGCTGCTGTAATGCCGGCTTCACTGTCTTCTAAAACTAACGCTTCCTGAGGAGTTATTCCTAATTTTTCACAGGCTGTTAAGAAAATTTCAGGATGAGGTTTTCCACAAGTCACTTCATCGCCACAAATCATATCATCAAAATATTGATAGATATTTGCTGTTTTTAAAATGATATCCGCACGAGCACGAGCACTACTGGTTGCTACAATTGTTTTATAGTTATTTTCTTTTAGAAACGTTAGTAATTCAACGATTCCTTTTTTTAATGGTGTGTTAAGTTTTAGGCGGTTATCTAATGAGACATGAACATCATCCCAGACCTCATCTATTGGGAAATCTTCTCCGTAGTGATCTATTAATACTTGATAAACGCCTTTTTTATTTTTTCCTAGGCAACGACGATAAAGTGTTTCGTCAAATTTATATCCTAATTGATCTAACTTATGACAATATTCTTCATAAGTCACTCTTTCACTATCAATCATTAATCCATCCATATCAAATATTATAGCTTTTTTCATATCTAATCCCTCATTCTAAATTTGATAAGTGGATTATAACAATGAATATGGCATAAAGCAATGTTATAAGGGAGATTATCTCTCATATCAAAAAAGCCCTACTAAGGGAGGAAAGCTACGAATTCGCAAGCTCATTTCCTAGCGTGGGGGCCCCCCATTTTTACGACTGGCTAAACGCTTGATTCAACTTTTTAATAAAACCACATAATTTCTCCATAGTGTTGTCATATAATATCGTGGGTTGTGAATGTACCTACTTTGCCGATGATATTGAAAGGATGTGAGGGTATGGACGGTAGTCCGAGTTGTTGTAAGGATAATAAGATGGGTTCCATATCTGACCATCTTATGAAGTGGAGGATATGGTAACCAAGGAGGATTGAGCCATGGTTATTGAAATTAAAGAGTTAATTGAAAGAAATAAGTTATTAGAGTTATGTGAGTATTTACAAGAATTGAATTCTGTTGATGTAGCGAATCAATTAATGGATCTTGAGGATGAAGAGTTGGTTTTAGTTTTTAGGGTTTTACCTAAGGATATTGCTGCAGAAGTTTTTTCTTATTTAGATAAAGATTCTCAACAACATATTGTGGGGTCGATTACAGATCGAGAAGTCACACAAATTGTGGATAAGTTATTTTTAGATGACACAGTTGATTTTATTGAGGAGTTACCTGCAAATGTTGTTAAAAAGGTGATTCGAAATACATCTCCTCAAAAACGTGAATTAATTAATCAGTTTTTACAGTATGCACAGTATTCAGCAGGATCAATTATGACGATTGAGTTTGTTGATTTAAAAGCGTATATGACTGTTAAAGAGGCAATTAATCATACTCGAAAAACTGGAACAACTAAGGAAACGTTAGAAACTTGTTTTATCATTGATCAAGCACGTCATCTTTTAGGATCGGTGACACTTAAAGATTTAATTTTAAGCGAAGATGATATGATAATTGAAGATATTATGGACACTAATCTTATCTCAGTTCAAACATCGGTTGATCAAGAAGAGGTTGCACATTTATTTAAGGCGTATGATTTAGTAACGATGCCCGTCGTGGATAAAGAAAACCGTCTAGTAGGAATGATTACGATTGATGATGTTGTGGATATCATTGAGCAAGAAAATACGGAAGATTTTCAAAAGATGGCAGCGATGGCACCAAACGAGGAACCTTATTTAAAAACTCCCGTTTTATCTTTAGCTAAACATCGTATTATTTGGTTATTAGTTTTAATGATTTCAGCAACGGTGACAGGACGTATCATTCAAGGGTTTGAGGAAGTCATTCAATCGGTTGTTATTTTAGCATCATTTATTCCAATGTTAATGGACACAGGGGGAAATGCTGGTTCTCAGTCTTCTACTTTAATTATTCGAGGATTAGCGCTTGGTGAAATTACGACTCATGATTATTTAAAAGTTATGTTTAAAGAGTTACGAGTAGGAAGTGTTGTGGCAATTGTTCTATCTGTTGTCAATTTTTTAAGAATTTATTTTATTGAGCATGTCGAGTTTATGGTCGGAATTACTGTTTGTGCAAGTTTGTTCTTTACGGTTATTTTAGCTAAAGTGGTGGGAAGTATTTTACCGATTATTGCTAAGAAGTTAAAATTTGATCCAGCTATTATGGCGAGTCCGTTGATTACAACGATTGTTGATGCCTTTGCATTAATTGTTTACTTTATGTTAGCTCGCACACTTTTAGGAATTTAATATGAAAAAGCCTACATTGTAGGCTTTTTCTGCTTATAATAAAAGAGAGATTGGAGTTGATGAGATGCGTATTTTAATGGTAGATGATGAAGTAAAGATTTGTGAATTTGTACAGGCGTGTTTAGATAATGAAGGGTATCAAACAGAGGTTGCTCATGATGGTAAAACAGCACTTAGTTTATTTCATCAGTATACCTATGATTTGATTCTGCTTGATCGAATGTTGCCTGATGTGAGTGGAGAAGAAATCTGTAAACAAATTAGACAACAGTCTGATATTCCAATTATAATGCTAACAGCCAAAATAGAAGATGAAGATCGAATTGAAGGTTTTCAATTAGGTTGTGATGATTATATTTGTAAGCCATTTAATATAATGGAGTTATTACTCCGAATAAAGGCTATTTTAAAACGAACGATAAAAAAAGATAATCAAGATTTAATTAAATTTGGAACAGATTTTGAACTAAATACTTTATCCCATCAGTTAAAGGTTAAAGGACAGGAGGTTCCTTTAACGAATACAGAGTATAAAATTTTATTGGCCCTTAGTTCACATCCTCAAAAAGTGTATACTCGAGAAGAATTACTGGCTTATGCAGTTGATGGATATGTTGAAAAATTTGATCGTGTGATTGATAGTCATATTAAAAATTTAAGGCATAAGATTGAGATAGATTCAATTATCTTAACCGTGTACGGAGTGGGGTATCGTTTTGGATTACAAAAGTAAAAGAATGCCTATTAATAAAAAAATGATTTTAATTTTTTCATTTGTCATGATTGTGACGATTATTATGATTCGGTTATTTGTTGCAACGCTTTTTCAACATTCATTTGAACGATATGTAGATGATTCGAATAAAGTAGAGTTATATCATTTAATGAATTTTGACGCTCGAGGGCTCTATCGAAATGATGAATGGGATATGGATTTTATTAAAAATTTAGGAATTGATGCGATTCAAAAAGGAATTGCGATTAAAGTATATGATCATTCGGGCAAGGAGCTTTGGAGTGTGTTTTCTGATGAGAAGGTGCTATCCGATTACACGTTAAATGAAATTAGTCAAAATATGCAAAACATTGACAGTGATTGGAGTAATGCACTCGAGGATTATCAAGTAGATATTTATAATGAGAGAGATGAAGTTGTCGGAAAACTAGATTTAACTCATTATGCTTCGACGTATTATATGAGTAATGATTTAGAGCTATTGAATACGGTTAATCAGGTGATTTTAATTATTGGTATTGTGTCAGTGGGCAGTATTGTTGTGGTTTCTGCGATGATTTCAAAATCTATTTCGATTCCTATCGTGAAGGTGTCCCGAATGGCGAAGTTGATTGAGACTGGCCAATATAAGAAGGAAGTGGAGACTCGTAGCGATATTAAGGAGATTGATGAGTTAATCACATCGATTAATAATTTGTCACTGGCTTTAGATGAGCAAGAAATGTTGAGGAAGCAACTGACGACTGATATTGCGCACGAGTTAAGAACGCCTTTAACGACGATAAAGGGGCATTTGGATGTGATGATTGCGGGAATTTGGGAACCGACGTCTGAGCGTTTGATGAGTATTAATGAGGAAGTCGTTAGGATTAGCCGGATGGTAGATGAACTACGCCATCTTTCAAAGTATGATAGCGAAAGGACAAAGCTTGAGTTATCTAAAATACGATTAGATGAGCTGTTAGTGTCTGTCATTTATAATTATCAAGTTCAAGCCTTTGAAAAAAACATCGAGATTCAATCGCAAATTGAACCAGTAGTGGCTTTAGTTGACGAGAAGAAATTTTCTCAAGTGTTAATCAATCTATTATCGAATGCCACTAAGTATACAAATGTAGGCGGAGTGATTACGGTGATGTGTCATTCTGATGAGCAACATATCTATATTAAAGTTGTGGATAATGGTATTGGAATTCCAGAGGTTGATTTGAAACATATCTTTGAACGATTTTATCGTGTGGATAAGTCAAGAAGTAAGGAAACGGGGGGCATTGGTGTTGGATTAACGATTGCGAAATCTATTGTAGAAGCTCACGGGGGATTGCTGAGTGTAAAAAGTGAAGTAGGGATTGGTAGTGAATTTATGATTCAATTAAAAATAATTTGATATTTTATATGATGTTATATCATAAATGTTTTAGATGAAAAAAGGTTGAGTCTTGATTGGACTCAACCTTTTAAAATGCATTATTTTACCAAAAGTAAAAGTAACATCGCGATAATTAAACAAGTAAAACCACCAATCATGGCTGTTGATTTTTTCATGTTAAAGATCCTCTCTGATTTGTATTTATACATAAATGTTTCAAAATAATAAGATAACTACTATGATATATTATTATAATTTTGATAAATATAGTAAAAAATTATCCAGAACATAACTATGAAATTTTTTTGTGCTAAAATAATACAGGTGATTAAAGGAGGGGCCAACATGGAACAGAATTTTATGAATGATTTATATAAGCAAATTGCGAAGCAATTAAACATTACAACGAATCAAATTAATGCGGTCTTAAAACTTTTAGAAGAGGGATCAACCGTTCCATTCATTGCTCGTTATCGTAAAGAGGTAACAGGAGCGCTAGATGAAGAGCAGATTCGTGAAATTTCTAAGACATATGAGTACGGTGTTAATTTACAACAGCGTAAAGATGATGTCATTCGTTTAATTGATGAAAAAGGGATGTTAACACCAGAGTTAAAAAATCAAATTTTAAAAGCAGAGAAATTAACTGAGATTGAAGACTTATATCGTCCATTTAAGGAGAAAAAGAAAACTCGTGCAACGATGGCAAAAGCAAAAGGTTTAGAGCCATTAGCACAGTATCTTTTAACTTATCCACAATCAGGAATTGAAGTTGAAGCAGCTAAATATGTGAATGAAGAAGTAGCATCTGTTGAAGAGGCTTTACAAGGAGCTCGCGATATTATCGCGGAGATGATTGCGGATAACGCAGATTATCGTAAATGGATTCGTGAATATACAACGAAAAATGGTGAAATTCAATCTAAGGTTCGTGATAAATCATTAGATGAGCGCCATGTTTATGAACAATATTATGAATACTCTGAACCTATCTCACGTATTGTTCCTCACCGTGTTCTGGCGATGAATCGTGGAGAGTCGGAGAAGATTTTACGTATTTCTATTACAGAGAACGCTGAAGGCGTATACACTTATTTATCAAAGCAATTTATTAAGGATGCATCAGGGGAAGCTGCCAATCAGGTGATGATGGCAATTGAGGATGCGTATAAACGTTTAATCAAACCTTCAATTGAGCGTGAGATTCGTGCTAGTTTAAAAGAGGTAGCAGAAAATCAAGCGATTCATATCTTCTCTGAGAATGTGCGTCAATTATTATTACAACCTCCTATGAAAGGAAAAGTTGTACTTGGAGTTGACCCTGCTTTCCGTACTGGATGTAAGTTAGCAGTTGTTGATGAGACTGGTAAAGTATTAGATATCGATGTGATTTATCCTCACGAAAAATCAAAAGGGTCAACTGCAGACCCTAAATTAGTAGCGGCGGCGCGTGCTAAGGTCATTGATAAAATCAATACTCATAAAGTAGAAATTGTGTCGATCGGTAATGGTACAGCTTCACGCGAAACAGAAAGTTTTATTGTTGATGTGTTAAAAGAAATTAAGCATCCAATTTATTATATTATTACGAATGAAGCAGGAGCTTCAGTTTATTCGGCATCAGATCTTGCGCGTCAAGAGTTCCCAGATTTACAGGTTGAGGAGCGTTCGGCTGTTTCGATTGCAAGACGTCTTCAAGACCCATTAGCAGAGCTGGTTAAGATTGATCCTAAGTCTATTGGGGTAGGTCAATATCAACATGACGTAACGCAATCTAAGTTGAATGATTCATTAAACTTCGTGGTTGAAACAACTGTTAACCAGGTAGGGGTAAACGTAAATACAGCGTCGCCTGCATTACTTAAATATGTAGCGGGTCTTTCTTCAACGATTGCCAATAATATCGTGAAGCACCGTGATGAAGTTGGAAAGTTCACAAAACGTGAAGAGTTAAAGAAAGTTGCACGCTTAGGAGCTAAAACTTATGAGCAAGCAATCGGATTTTTACGTATTATTGATGGGGTAAATCCGCTTGATAAAACGGGTATTCACCCTGAAAGTTACAAAGTTGCAGAAGAAGTTCTTGAAAGCTTAGGGTGCACAAAAGATGATTTAGGAACCGAAGGCTTAAAAGCAGCAGTTGCTAAAGCTGATCGCTTAAAATTAATGGCAACGCTTGGTGTTGGTGAACATACATTAAACGATATTTTAGATGCATTTGTTGCACCGAATCGTGATCCACGTGATGAGGTGGCAGCACCTTTATTACGTTCTGATGTGTTAAAACTTGAAGATTTAAAACCAGGAATGGAACTTCAAGGGACAGTTCGTAACGTTGTTGACTTCGGAGTATTTGTCGACTGTGGTGTAAAAGAAGATGGATTAGTTCACTTATCAAAAATGAAAAAAGGATTCGTTAAACATCCAATGGATGTTGCCTCAGTTGGGGACATCGTTAAAGTATGGGTAGAGTCAGTTGACTTAAATCGTAAACGATTAGCGTTAACTATGATCATGCCAGAAGCTAAATAAATTAAAAAGGAGCTAGCTAGCTCCTTTTTAATATTATGAATTATTTTTAATATACAACTTTAAACATTTTATGATTAGTATCAGAATATAAATAATCAATCCGTACATAACCAGTGGGATTAAAGATGAAATTGAAAATAGTAATTGATTGAAGATATTACCACCTGTAGTTTCTATAACTTCAACTTGCATTAGTTTAGTCTCCTTTTATTAATTATAGGGTTTAATTTCTTTACATTTTGGAAAGTTTGAACAACCATAAAACTTTTGTCCAATATGATTGCCTTTTTTAGTTTCACGTAAAGTCATAGGTATCTGGCATTTTGGACAGATTGGTACATAATCTTCGGAGGTAATACTAGCAATAATAGGATTAGTTTTCATTTGGGACTGTATTAAATCTGTTAATTCAGAAATTGCGTAGCTATTTTTGACGGGTATATGGAGAAGAGGGAGATTAGCCGCTTTAAAAACTTCATCAACAAATGCATCTCGTTGTACTCTATTTGATTGCTGATGACTTTTATCATCCAGTTCAATAGCTACCAATGGTTTCAGAGATACATTATCGCAAACTAAAAAGTCTACATGTTTTCGGTTAATTTTATTCCAATAGCTTTGTTTCATTTTAAAATCTTTTATATTAACAAAAAATAAATCTCCTAATGATACTTTAGACAAAATCTTAAATGGAAGCTCTTTAGTAGCAAGTGACAAGGATTTATAAAAATTAAGTTCTGCTGCTGATAAAAAATCATCCCGTAAAACATATGGAAATATATTTTCTATTTTTTTACTTTGTTTGTTATTCTGTTTTGGTAATAGTCCCAGTGCATTAAGAATACTTCCTAAACATCCAATATTTTCGCTCATTATTCATATCCTCTCTAGTGATTATCTCTCCCTAATTTTAACATTATTTTAAGATAATTGTTTTATTATGTGGTAAAAAATGTATGTTTAATACTAACAAGTAATCAAATAAAGTTATTTAGGAGTATATTTTTGGGTTGAACTGAATTATCCAAAGTTCAGGTAACGGTGAATAAGGAAGGTTTACCATCAGAGGAGATAGAGATAGGCCTCCCAACGCTGACTATTTTTGATTTGAATCTCCCTGCAGGAACAGATTATTTTGAAATGGAAGTCAGCTATTTTGATGAGTCAGGAACTGAGATTTTTTAGGATGGTAGATATAGAAAAAGGATTATCTGTGAATTTTTCGATAATCCTTTTGATTGTTAGGATTTAAAGTGTAGCTTTTCTTTACTAAATGGTAAATAAGTACTACAATTATGCTATATATGAAACCGAAAGGGTGTACAAAAAATGTCAAAAGTATTAGCTAAAGTTAAAAATTATGAAATCACTGAAGAAATGTTAAATGAAACAATCGATGCCTTACGCGCACAACAAAATATTAATTTAACAACTGAAGAACAAAAACAAGATTTATTAGATGAATTAGTTGCTCGTCAATTAGTTGTTGAAGATGCAATTGAGTCTGGATTAACTGAAACTGAAGAGTTCCAAAAATTATATCGCGAATTCATTTTCCAACACAGCATTGGACAAATGTTCAAAACAATTAATGTAACAGATGCTGAGTGTGAGGCTTACTATAATGAAAACCAAGATCAATTCAAAGAAGAAACAGTTCGCGCTGCTCATATCTTAGTAGATGAAGAAGCAAAAGCAGAGGATTTATTAAATCAAATTAATGAAGGTGCAGATTTCCATCAATTAGCAAGCGAACATTCAAGCTGTCCTTCTGGAGCTCGTGGAGGAGATTTAGGAGATTTCGGACGTGGACAAATGGTTCCTGAATTTGAACAAGCTGCATTCGCTTTAAATATTGGAGAAATTTCTGGGGTAGTTAAATCTCAGTTTGGATATCATTTAATTAAATTATTAGACAAAAAAGAAACAGTGCCATTTACTGATGTTTTACCACAAATTAAACAATACTTAGTGACGAAAAAACAAAATGAGATGTATAGTGCGTTTACTCAAGGTTTAAAATCTAAATATACGGTAGAAAAAGCCTAAAAAACTATTTACTTTGTAATTCAAACTAATTATAATAGTACTATAGTTAGATGAAGGAGGAAATCAAAATGGTATTTGATCGCGTTAAAGAAATTATTGTAGACGAATTAGGTGTAGATGCAGAAGCAGTAACTATTGATTCAACTTTAGAAGATTTAGGTGCTGACTCTTTAGATGCTGTTGAATTAATCATGGCATTAGAAGAAGAGTACGATTTAGAAATCGCTGAAGACGATGCTAAAGCAATGAAAAGCGTTAAAAACATCGTTGATTATATCGAAAGTAAACAATAATTTTTTAAATGAACTAGGAGATACTTTCTCCTAGTTTTTTACCGATTATACACAGCTAGTCATAAATCATTTAATTTCGCCCATTCTAATAATAGGTTACTATTTTTTGAAAATTTAAGCAATTTTGCTTTTAATAGATATGTACAAGAGGATTTTTTTGATCCCTGATATATAAGTCTAGATCATATTTCTATCAGCATATAGAAATGGGAGGTGTTATAGGTGGATCGCTCAAGAAAAGTTGTTAATGAATTATTAACAGATGTTTTTAATCAAATTTTAATTTTAGAGGAACGTAATTTACAAGAGCATGATGCAGTTGATGTAACGATGACGGAGATTCATGTCATTGAGGCGATTCGTAAATGTGAACCATCAACAATGGGGACCGTGTCTAAACGTTTAATGATTACAATGGGGACTTTGACAACATCGGTTAACCGATTAGTAGAAAAAGGTTATGTAACACGTAAACGTGATGTGAATGATCGTCGAGTGGTTTTACTAGATTTAACGGAAAAAGGTCAGAGTGTATTTGAAATTCATGAAGCCTTTCATGAAGACTTAGTAAATGCTGCTTTAAAAGACTTAGAGTTTCGAGAAGATTTAGTTCAATCATTAGAGAGTATCTATCGATTCTTCAAAAAATTACAAGAAAAACATCAATAAGATGTTTTTTGGCGAATTATTTAATAATTTTTTATTAAAATAACAAGGTATCAGCTCCGATTATATGGTTTAATAGTCGTATAAGGAGCTGATTTTTTTATGTCTAAATGGTTTAATTTAAAAAATATATCGATAGCAGCGATTACTTTATTAGGATTAGCACCAGTTGTCCAAGCAAGTCCCCTTAAAGAGGACGTTACCATAGAAAAACATTATCGTACTTTTTATATGCCTGATCGCGAGGATTTAATCTTTTCCCTGCATTACGGTTACGGATTTAAAAGTGATTATGTTTTAACAGATGATGATGTGAAGGTAGGGATTTATAGTTCCAATGCAATCTTGGTGGATTTAACGGCGAATGAGGTCCTTTATGAAAGAAATCCTGATGTTATAACATATCCAGCGTCTCTGACCAAAATGATGACAGTGTTAGTTGCGATTGAAAATATGCCAAATACGTCGATGGTTGTAGATGTTGATTTTAATAAGTTATATGAAGAAGGAGCCGCGCTTGCCGGATTTTCAAATGGACAAGTTGTGAGTGGCGACGATTTGTTATATGGAACGATGTTACCATCAGGTGCTGATGCAGCCCAAACATTAGCTAATTATGTAGCAGGTTCAGAAGAGGCCTTCGTTGAATTAATGAATCAAAAAGCAAGGGAACTTGGCATGACGAGCACTCACTTTACAAATGTAACAGGACTTCATGACGATAATCATTACTCAACGGTGCGAGATATGGCCGTATTAGTCAAGGCCGCGCTATATAACGATAAGTTTAGAGAAGTTTATTCTGCTAAATCTTATGTCACGAGTACAACGCCAATGTTAGTCTTTACGAGTCGAATGTTTGACCGTTTATCATCACCAACATTTGGTCGTGTTGAAATGTTAGGTGGAAAAACAGGTTATACGCATGAGGCGCAACTTTGTTTAGCGAGCTATGCAACAGATGGAAAACACGAATATGCCCTTGTGACAACGCACGCTGATGGAAGTGCCTATACCCCACAATATCACGTGCTTGATGCTGTTTATTTATATAATTATTTCTTAAATCAATTGTAATGGAGAATAAGATGAGTCGAAATATTTTCATTATTATGCTATTAATCTTTATCAACATTTTTTAAGTCAATAAAAATACCAAAATCCTGAATGAAAAAGATAAAAAATGGTAAAATATTGTTATGACTTAAGGAATAGGTGATAATATGGAATTAACGAAAAGAGTAGCCCATAAACCTTTTATACACGAGGTTCCACATGCTAAGGGTGTGGTTTTGTTTATTCATGGAATTTTGGAGGGGCCCTATCAATTTAGAGGGTTAGCTGATATCGCCAATCAAAATGGTTACTCAAGTTATGCTATTTTATTACCTGGACATGGTGATAGTGCTGAAAGATTTTCTCGTATTGAGAAACAAGTATGGCTAAATTATGTTGAACAGACGATTAGACGATTATCAAAAGATTATCAACAGATTATTATTGTTGGTCATTCGATGGGGTGTTTACTAGGCCTTTTAACTTCTTTACGTTATCCACAGATAAAAAAAGCTTTTTTAATTTCAACACCGTTAAAATTAAAATTAAGTTTTAGGGGATTAAGATGTAGTATAAAAGTAGCGCGCGGTAAAGTTGATGAAAAAGATATTTATACGACAGCTATTTATCGAGCTTGGAGTATTAAAAGAGCGAAACATCTTATTACCTATTTGAGATGGATTCCACGCTATTTAGATTTATTTTCGCTTGTTAGAGAAACAAATAAAAAATTAGGTGAGATTAAAATTCCATTAACTATTGTACATTGTAAAGATGATGAGTTTGTTAGTGATGAAAGTATAAATGTATTTAAACGTCATTTAACTTGTAAATATAATGTATTAGAGTTACCTAAATCAGGGCATTTTTACTTTACGGAAGATGAAAAAAGACAACTTAATAGCTATTTCGAAAAATTCATAACAAATAAAAAAGTGAGATCTTAAGATCTCACTTTTTTATTTTGTTGCATAGATACTAAATAAGCTATAAGGATGATTCATATCATCGACCATTTTATAACTAGAGTAAAATTTACGGCCACTAATATTTTGTAAAGAAGCAGCTTCTAAATACTCTTTCATTTCATTAATAGAGAAGCCGTGATGACCTTTAAAGGTTTCACTGTGATTGTGGAAAGTTCCATCGTCTGGTAATAAGTCCACGATGATTAATTTTCCGTTTGGTTTTAAATGACTTGCTAGAAGATTCACAGTAGATTGAACATCCTCAATATGATGTAAAACCATTGAAGTGTAGATAACGTCAAATTTAGTATCAGTTTCTAAATCCTTTAATTCACCACAATAAGTCTTCATATTTTTAAGATCAGACTCATTAATTTTTTGTTCAACTTCCTTAATCCTTCCTTCAGAATTATCGATTAGTAAGAATTGTGCTTTTTTATTTTTAAGATGAAAAGAAATGAGCCCTGTTCCGCAACCAAACTCCATCATTTCAAGAGGGCCACTTCCTAAATAACTCTCAATCTCAGCACTAATTGCTTCCGCGCGTTTAACTCTTAAGTCAGTATCCCAGTTTGGTGATAATGCATTGAAGTCCATATTCACAACCCCTTTCAGAGTGATTCATCATATTTGTTTTTTTAGCCTTAATGAATATTCTATCATATTTCTAACATTTTGACATGTCGATGAACGTAAAGATGACAGGGAATCATTTTCCATTATTCTACATCATCCGATGATGATTAGTCTTTTTAAGTACTAAATTTAACTTTTTAAGCAGATAACATTGCCACAATGAAGTTGAGCATTTATAATAGTAAAGTCTATAAAATCATGTTTAAAGAAGCTTCACAAGGGAGAAAGAAGTATGAACAAGCGTAAAAAGTTAAAACATAAGATTGTAGAGTATATAGGGGGATTGTGGTTTTTTCTAGCATTGATTTCAACTACTGTCTTAATTGTTTTAAACTGCACTTCTATTTATGGGTTTATTATTGATAAATATCGATTAACCTCGGTTACAGGACTTTCAAAAGATGCTCTAATGCTAAACTATAAAGAAATTGTTTCTTATTTACAGTGTTTTAGTTCAGAGTATTTGACACTTTCAGATTTTAAAATGAGTGAAAATGGAATGATTCATTTTGCGGATGTTAAAATCATTTTTCAATGGTTATATGTCATTGTTATCTTATTTATCATCGCATTAGCTATCTTTTTAGTGATTAAACATCACGACAAAGATAAAGCCGTATTATCTATGTTTAATAAAGGTGTTAATTTAACATTTATTGTATTTGGTTTGTTAATTGTTTCAATTATGGTGAACTTTTCAGCTACTTTTACGATGTTCCATAAAATCTTCTTTCGTAATGATTACTGGGTTTTTGATTATCGTACCGATCCAGTTATTTTAGCTCTACCAGAAGAACTATTCTTAATTTTAAGTGTTATGATTATTACACTTTTATTTGCTATTTGTATATTAATCAAAATTATTTACCGTAAAAGATTAAAAGCTGACTTGAGATAAAGGAATGAAGATGCTACATGGGTGGCATCTTTTTTATTTGGATTAGATAAGGAACAATTAAACTTCATTTTAGGACTGGGTGATAATCAGTTTGCTAAGGAATTTATATATACTTGAAAGCGAAAAAGCAATGAAATAATAGATTAAATTTAATTTTTACTTAATATTGCTATTAAATGGAGAATTATAACATAGACTAATGGTAGATAATGCATGCTGCGAGGTGGCAAAATGAATTTTATGGATCAAAGTCTTTATGATTTGAAGGTTGGCCTAGTTTTAGCTGGTGGAGGAACAAAAGGAGCTTATCAAGCAGGTGTGATGCAAGCTTTATGGGACTTAGATTTAATTAATAATATTACAGCAGTCTCTGGTGTTTCAATTGGAACACTTAACTCCTTAATGCTTTGTATGAAGAAGCGGGATCTTATTGATATTAGTTGGAAGTCGTTAACTTATCAAAAGATTGTCACGAAAAGTGAAGGATTTAAGTTGGCTGATATAGGAGAAATCATCAAATTGATTGCTACGGGTCATAAGCCAGATGAAATAGCAGAAAACGTTGATTTAAGTGCTCTTGGACTCATTTCTCAAAAAGGAATTCGTGACTATATCGAGGAATTCGTAGATATGCCAACATTAAAAAGTACGAATATTGATATTTACAGTTGTGCCTATAATATTAATGATGGTCATCCAGAATACTTTAAGCTCAATGATTACAATGAAGAAGAAATAATTGATATTAGCATTGCTTCATGTGCTGTTCCCTTTATTTTTACTCCAGTGACGTTTAAAGGTAAACAATATGCGGATGGAGGAATTAATAACCCTCTATATTCGGGAGCTAGTGCGGATAATGTACCTATTGCTCCAATTATGAATCATGATTTAGATTTAATTATCGTCGTTCATTTAACGTATACAGATAAAGTAGATTTAAATCTTTATCCACAGGCAAATATTATAGAAATTTATCCTTCGTTTCCATTAGAAATTGTGAATGGAAGTGGAACTTTAAATTTTAATCAAACTTCGATTAAAGAAAGAATTGAAATCGGATATCGAGATGGTGTAGTTACATTAGCACCGATGCTCATTGCTTATTTAAAAGGAAAAAATATTGCTCCATATATTAAACACCACGTAAATTGGAATAATCAGTTTTTAAAGAAATATCGTAAATAAAACGCACATAAATACTTTAAAAACATAAGATACAAAGGAAATGAAACATAGTTTTATTAAGGAGGACATTCGTGATGAGTTGGCTTTTTAGCTTATTTGCGTTTATCTTTTTCTTTGTTAAATTAGCATGCTATTTTACAGTGGTCATGATTCAATATGGTATTCCAGTATTTATTATATATAAGTTATTCAAATGGATAACTAAGCCCTTTCGATATTCGGAATAAAAAATAGCACCTCACCACGGTGCTATTTTTTATTCTAGCAGTGCCAATTGATTTTGGCTGGATTGGGTTCATTTTCAATCGCAATAGAGCGTAAAGCTTCTTCTAACCTATGAAATTCTTCAGTCGCAATTTCATCATAAGTTTCTTTTGTTTCGAGTAATCCCACTCGATCATAGGCAATTGCTGCTGATCCATAAAATGCAAGTGCCAATGCATTAGTTGATTTATGAATAGTGGCACAGGCTTGAGCGACTGCTCTTGCTGCCGCTTGTGCTACTGGATTTTCCTTTGTCTCTCTTGCTGCTGTTTGAGCCTCAGAGATTAGCTTTTTAGCTGCAGGTAATTTTATTGTCCCCTCTAAATAATCTAATGCTCCATTAATCGCTTGAAGTAAGCGTTGATCTTTCGGAAAACTCTTTTGATAAATAGGGAGAATATGTTCCTTTGCATAGTTAACACACCAAGTGGCAATCGTCATTTTATTTTGTGTTTCAATTAAATGCATTAAAGAAATAATCTCTGGTGAATCTATACTTCTAAGCATTTTCCTTAGTTTAGCCATCGTAGCCCCCCTGTGATAATGATAAGTTCATTATATCACTTCATCTTATAATAAAGATTGAAATAGATATTTTTTAAATAAATCAGGGTTGATATCGATACAAATTGTGGCGTTGGGTGTTTTTGAAGATAAGTCTAAATAGACTTGGCCATAGTTATCCTCATTTTTTGTTTCAACAGTGGCATAAGCAGGAATGCATTTTGTCATCATTTCAGGCCAAATAGCTGCAATCATTGCAGTTGGATCTGCTAATTCAAATCCATCAAATCCAAGTTTTTGATTGTATTCATCAAGAGATTGTGTACAACGCATAGCAAATTTAGCAAGTGATGAATCGCTGTTTTTTAAGTAGTTAGTGTCTTGACGAGTTAAGAATCCTTTGTTCATGATGGCATCCCAACCAACAAAGAGTTTTGGAATTTCTAAATCTAAGACGATAGATAAGCTTTCTGCATCGACATAAACATTAAATTCTGCTGTTTCAGTAATATTCCCCGGTCCAAGTCCTGTTCCAGCCATTAAAGTGATTGATTTTAATTTGTTCATCGTTTCAGGCGCTTTTAAGCAAGCCATGGCAATATTGGTTAGAGGGCCTAGGGTGATGAGTTCGATTTCATATGGATTTTCTTCAATAAGTCGAAGTAGGCCATCCATTGCATGTTCAGGTTCAATTGATAAATTAGATCTTGGTAAGAACATATTTCCAAGTCCATCGCTTCCGTGAACGTCATCAGCCATTACTAAATCACGAAAAAGTGGTTTACTCATTCCGCCGAATACTGGTGGAATATAAGTGTCAGATACTTTGATTGCTGTTAAGGCATTTTGGAGTGATTGTTCAAGTCCGACATTCCCGGCTACTACAGTAATTCCCATAACTTTGATGCTAGGTTCACGTAATGCGGTAATGATTGCAATCACATCATCTGAAGCTGTATCGGTATCAATAATAAATTTTCTCATGTAGACTGTCTCTCCCTAAAAATTAAATTTAGATTAAGTTTAGCATAATTTCGACAGGATTCGATAGAAAAAAGTTTAGGTTCTGACAAGTTATGAGGCCTTGATATGCTATATTACAGTTGAAGAGGGAGGATACAATCATGAAAAAACTATTATTAGTATTTTGTGTTTTATTAGGACTAACAGGGTGTGGACAAGTATTAGATGAAAGTTTTGATAAGGAAACATTAAAACAAGAGACTATAGCGATTGTTGAAAACTTGAATGATGAGAACTATGATGCGATTGTTACTACAGTAAACGATGATTTAAAAGATATTTTAAGTGCTTCAGTTATTCAAAAAGCGTGGGAGCCAGTCTACGAAAAATTAGGGGAGTCTCGAGATAAATCATCTTGTACAATTAAAGCTAATGGTGATTATGCAACAGTTGTACTAATTTCTAATTACGCAAATAGAAAGTTACAAGTAACCGCAACATATAACACAGATATGGAGTTAATTGGATTATATATAAAATAGAGAAAAAGGAGATAACAATTTGTTATCTCCTTTTAAAATTTATAAACAGATTGTCCATTTTCAATCTCAAATTTCTTTTGTAGCCCAGTTCCAATTTCAAAATGTAATTTAGCAATTCCAAGATCAATCTTTTCATATCCTGTGCTATTAAGAGTCGATGTTGTCACAACACCATTTGTGAAATGGAATTTAACTGGTTGCTTATTCAGTGCAGAAGGTGCTTTTTGTACCGCCTTCATCCCATTAATAAATTCATTCGGTACCTCTTCATTACTATGATACATTTCCTCAACTGTTTTTGTCTTACGGTGAGAAAGTTTACTAATCATTTTCTCCTTAAATGTTTTATCCACTGGTGTGTAACCAACAGTGATAATTGCTACAAGTTCCTCATTTTCTTTTAAATCAATAAGCTTCGCACATAGTTTTCGGTCATAAGTTCCACCAATCCAGCACGTTCCAAGTCCGAGAGCTGTTGCTTCAAGAGCAAGGATTTCACCAAAATATCCAACCTTCTCAAGCAAGTCTTTATCATCTTTTGATCCGACTAATGCAAAATAAGCTCCAACACCTTTTAACATTCCATATGATGAAGAGAATCCTTTAAATAATTCAGGTCCATTTAACTGCAGTTGAAGATTTAAGCCGCTCATTTCATTTAAGTTTTTAATACATCTTTGAAGCGAGTTTACTTTTTCCATCTCAATATCTTTGGTTATATAAGTTCTTCTTGAACATCTTTCATCAATGGCTTTTAAATATCGCTCTTGATTCATGATTATCTCTCCTTTTAAAAATGGTACACTTGTGGCACCTTATACGGTGTAGTATACTATGCCTATAAAGGTCGGTCAATAGACTTAGAATAAGTGGGACATAATCCATTATTTTGTGGCAGGAGATAAAAGCATGATTGAAAAAATTAATCCAAGCGTCATTCGCTCAAAGCAATTTATAACAGAAGCATTACTAGAATTAATGACAGAAGAAGATTTTAATAGTATTAAAATTACAGAAATTACGAGGCGAGCACAAGTTGATCGCAAAACCTTTTACCGTAATTTTGAATCTAAAGAAGACATTCTAATCCAATATGGGGACTTATTAGCACAAGAATTTATTAAAAAAATTAAAGCAACAAGTGAACTGAATTGTTATAAAGTAGGACTTATTTATTTTGAATTTTGGCTCCAACATTTAGAGTTTTTAAAATTACTTTTACGTCAAAATTTATTGGTTTTTTTCACATGTAAATTTAATAAACGAGTACCGGATATTTTTAAAGAAATCACAAGTATCACAAATTATCAGGAGATAGATGAAGAGTTTTATCAATATCAGATGCATTATATTGCGGGTGGAATATGGAATTTATTATTAAAGTGGATAGAAGATGGTGCAATCAAGCCACCTCATGAGATGGCTCTTATTTTTAAAAGTTTATTCGATTTTAAAGTATGCTGTGAAAGATGATAGTATCAATGAATCAAGTTTTTATAAGGCTATACAGTAGGGTGTACATTCACCCCATTGAACCAAAAGAAAAAATCGCCTGTTTTAGGCGATTTTTTCTTTATTTAACCCACTCAACAATACTTTCTAATGGTTGACGACTTTTTGGTTTAGCTTCATTTTTACGATATCCAAATGCAATCATTAACGTTAAATAGAAGTGATCTTTATCGAGTAATCCTCGACTAACTAATAAGTTTTCAACTGCCTGTTGATCATATCCACCGATTGGACATGAATCAATGTTCTCCATTGCTGCAACTGTCATCATATTTGCGGCTGCTAAATAAGTTTGTAAACATGAATAATTCAAAATAGCACGCTCGTCATTATTAAAACGAGTATCTTCAATAGATTTCATGATACCTTTAAATCCTTCAATTGTTTCATTTGGCATCTGTTTAACATCTCGTAATAAATAGTCGATGTACGCAGAGTTGTGTTTTAAATCACTAGCATTGCGACTAAGTAAAATAATAAGGTGTGAACAACTAGGAATTTGTACTTTTCCACCCCAAGAGAGTGGCGCTAACTCATTACGAAGGGCCTCATTCTCAATAACAAGAAATTTCCATGGTTCAATTCCCATTGAGCTTGGCGAAAGTTGGCCTGCTTTTAAGATCACATCAAAATCTGACTTTGAAATCTTTTTACTTGAATCAAATTCTTTACAGGCATGGCGAAAATTAAGAATATCTAAAATTTCTTGATGATTCATTTGAATTCCTCCTTGTATAATAATAGATTTAACCAAGTTAATAGGTTTCATTCTAATGTTGAATAAATGGCATTGTTTCAACGACTTCAATATTTAAATCAGCTAATTCTTTTAAGGCACGATTACGATATTCTTCTGTTTCGTAATACATATTATGATGTGCATCAATTCCAATGATAGCTTTACATCCGACTTCGGCTGCAATTGTCCAGAAATTAATATTTGGGAATCCATTTACATTAAAATCACGATTATAGATATATCCTGAGATGTTATATTCTAATAAGATATCTAATTCTTTTGCTTTTTCACATATTTTACGGCAAACGTAATAGAAGTCTTCATTAAGATCCGTCCATGATCGCATAAATAAATCAGGATGGGCGAAGTATGAGAATAAGCCAGTTTCCATTCCTTTGATAGCTGTTTCCATATATTGATATAAGGCTTCTTTTGACGTTGTCTCTGTTCCAAAATAATAACCACGAGATTCATTTTCAGAAAAGTGATTTCCAAAAATAACGTAATCTAGCTTATATTCATGAATTAAGTTTTTAAGCCATGGCAAGTATTCCTCAAAATACTCACACTCTAAACCAATTTTGACGCTAATTTGATTTTTATATTTTTCTTTTAGTGCTTGGACACTTGTCACATAATTTTCAAACTCAGAAACATCCATGCGAATTCTAGATGAATATCCATTTTCAAATGGCCAAGGACAGTGATCAGAAAATCCAATTTCATCGAAGCCACCTTTGATAGCACTTAAAATATATTCTTCATCGCTTCCTTTTGCGTGATGACATCTCGTTGTGTGTGAATGATAATTTGCCTTCAACTTATTTCATCCTCCTCGGTACAAAACCAATTAATTCAAATTCATTATAACACAGTTGAAAAGAACTAAAAACTCCACGAGAATTCTCGTGGATTTTTTAGATTTAGGAAGTAGAAAGAAGGCTTAAAATCATAAATGATCTGCAAAACGTGTAACCACTATTAGCTTATCCATAATTTAAAAAATTATTTATATATTTTTAAATTAATTATTTTTATTATTATGTAGACAGTTATCAATCGCGATTAACATGGCAATAAAGAAGGCATCATCCTGGCCAGTAGCCACTTGTAGTTCATAGTGATCACTTAGTTTGAACCATTTTTTTTCAATGTGTCCAACTTCTTGACCATCCTTTGTAATGCTAAAGTTGTGATCAAAGACATCTCCACGTAATTGAAAATTTCCATATTCACTTTCAACATCAAGCTTGGGTTTAAATAGACTAGGTCGACGTTTAATTGTTGCGCATAAGATGTCTCCTTTATAAATATCATAGGCTCCCCATACAGTCATAAGTTTTTGCTTAACGGTGAATAATTCATTTTGGTTTAAATCGCGAATGGTTAATTGATCGGCGATAGCTATAAATTTTCCGGTTACTTCAAAAGCTGCTTGTTCATGTTTATCATAAACATAATAGTGATCTCGTAGTGAAAATATTTTTTGTTTAATATAATAGGTTCCCATTAAAAATCCCCTTTGAAAAAATTGGTATATATAGGTTGATTTTATTTTATAATGCCATTATAATAAGTGTAATAATATTTTATAACGAAGAGAGGATGGAGTAAACATGAATTCAAATTTAACAACACGATTTTACTATAGCTATTATTGTTAGGTTTGTATTTATGATTTCTTCATTTCATCATAGATACAAACCTTTAGGCGTTTGTCTCTATGATGGCTATAACTTCTTATAAAGTAGATGCCACATAGAAAATAACTATGTGGCCCTTTTTATGAAAAATGGACAAGGTAACCACATAGTCACTAGATACTATGTGGTTTTTTATTTACACGAAAAAGGAGAGGAAAGTATGAAACAAAAAGTTGATATTATCGTTGTAGGATTTGCCTTGTTTTCAATATTCTTTGGAGCAAGTAATTTGATTTTCCCACCATTTATCGGGGTGACATCAGGAAGTGAGTGGCTAACAAGTTTCCTTGGATTTATTTTAGGAGATGTTGGAATCATCTTACTTTCAATTTACGCTGTTGCAAAGGCTGGAAGTTACCAAGCCATTATGGGGCGTGCTGGCAAAGTATTTGGAGTTAGCTTAGAAGTTATCACCATGCTTTGTCTAGGACCCATTATCGCGATTCCAAGAACGGCCGCGACAACATTTGAATTAAGCATTCAACCCTTTACATCTGGAATTAATTCGGCTGTCTTCTCAGTTATTTTCTTTGCCGTAACTTTACTATTAACGATTCGTCCAAGTAAAGTAATGGACATTATTGGAAAGTTCTTAACACCAGTTTTATTACTAGCCCTAGTATTCTTAATTGGGAAAGGATTCATCTCTCCTCTAGGTAGTTTAAATCATACGATTACTTCAGACGATTTATTTGCGACGGGGTTAACACAAGGATACCAAACAATGGATGCTTTAGCGATAGGGGGAATCACAGCTTTTATGATGACTTCTTTCTTAAGTAAAGGATACACTGATAAACAAGAACAAATCAAATTGACTATTAAATCAGCAATTTTAGCTTCTTGTGGATTAGTCTTAGTGTACGGGGGATTAACTTACTTAGGAGCTACTGTTTCAACACAATTTGATGGATCAGTTTCACAAACTGCCTTATTAATTGCCATTACAAAACAATTAATGGGACAACCAGGATTAATTATTTTAGGTATTATTGTTGCCTTTGCATGTTTAACAACAGCCATTGGATTAACATCAGTGACAAGTAAATACTTTGAAGATGTAACAAACAAAAAATTAAAATACGAATATGTTGCAATTTTCATCTGTGTATTTAGTGCAATTGCATCAAATGTAGGAGTAGACACAATTATTTCACTTTCAGTACCAGTTTTAACGATTATTTACCCGGTATCAGTTGCGTTAATTATCTTAAGTTTATTCAAAAACTTCTTCACAAGTAAATTACCGTATATCCTTGCAGGATATACGACACTTGTTCTAAGTATCTTAACAGCTTTACAGTTGCCGATCATGAATCAGTTGCCTCTTGCTAAGTTGGGATTTAACTGGCTATTACCAGCATTAATAGTTGCACTTGTTGGTCAAATGATGGGAGCAAAACAAGAAATAAAAATTGAATCTTTTGTTAAAGAATTAGATTAGCCTATAAGGCCCAACACATTTAAGTGTTGGGCTTTTTCTTTTTTAATTACTATTTTTCTTAACGTTAATTTTACATTGAATTTGTTAGGATAAGTGTGTACCTAGGATACTAAATATTTTATATGGATGAAAAAAAGATAGAATCATCTATGGGAGAGTTAGAAAATAAGGAGCGTGATACAAAGATGGGGAAAAAATATAAAGCTTTATCTAAAAAAACAATAGCCATTGTTGTGGGAGTCATGATATTAGCTCCAACAGGAGTAATCACATATACAAAGTTTAAGGATAGTAACGAGACTAATAGTGAATTGGTATCTAGGGAACGAGAGTATGAAGTAAAAAGAGGAGATATTATAGCGGGCTCGAATGGATCAGGTTCATTAAAGCTTCAAGCTGTTAATCAAAATTTCGAAGAACCCGTCGAGATAGGGGAGTTATTTGTTAAAGAGGGAGAACGTGTTAGTATTGGAGATAAAATTGCAACGATTTCTGAAAAATTTATTAATGATAAATTAGAAGAGTTAAACTCTCAGCTTGAGCGGGCAACTGCAACTTTAGTATCTACAAAGAATAATAAACAGGTGACTGTTCTGAATCAAAATAAAGCGTGGGAAGATAAAGTACAAGGATCAAAGAATCAATATGAAAGCCAAAGAAATTCCTTAGTAAATAATATTAATCAATTAACGGATAAATTAAATGACGTTAATAAAAAATTAGAGGATGTAAGACGTCAAATAGAAGAGATGCAAAACTTAGCTACAGCTCGCAACGTAGACGAAAATCATGTGTTACAAGAGAATAGCACGGTAGAAGATACCAACCTATTACAAGAAAGCAATGAAACGAAAGAGAGTGATGCAGAAGAAATTGAAGCTAAACTACAAGAATTAAAGCTAACTGAAAGTACATTATTATCAGAAAAATCGTTACTCGAAACAGAGATTAAAAATACAAATCAAAGTTTAAATAGTTTAGATGTTGAACGTACTAAGGAAAAAGAAAGTGAAGTAAAGGAAGAATCAGCTAATAGGGAAATAAATGCATTGACTAATAGCGAGTTAGATCATTCAATTAATAATGCTCAAAAAGAAGTTGATAAAATTAATGAACAAATCGCTAAGGTTAATAAATTAAAAGAGAATTCTACTTTATATGCACAAATAGATGGGACGATTCTTAATTTGAATTATACAGTGGGCTCAACTACTTCATCAGAAATCCCTATTGTAACAATTGGGGAAAATGCCAAGGTTTTTGCAGAAATAACAGTTACTCAAGAAGAAATTACAAAGATTGAAGAAGGACAACGTGTTAATTTAATCGTTTCCGCTTATCAGGATCAAATGTTAGAAGGGACCGTAAGTTTCATTAATTTAAAGCCGAATGGACAAGGAAGTTCAGTTAACTATTCTGTTATGGTTGAGATAAGTGGGAATGATTTGAAATTACTTGAAGGGATGACTGTTAGTGCCCAATTTATTGTCAAGGATGTTAAAGATGTTTTAACTCTTTCTAATAAGGCGATTACATTAAAAGATGGAAAACAATTTGTGCAAGTTAAACAAGACGATGGGACTCTAAAAGAAGTAGAAATTACAACTGGTTTCTCAGATGGAAAAATTTCTGAAATAGTAAGTGGTCTTTCAGAAGGCGACACTGTTGTGGTTGGAGGATAGGAGTATGAGATTTTTTGAAATGATAAGACTGGTTTTAAAAAATCTTTTAGAGAATAAATCGAAGGTGATTTTAACTTCTTTAGGAATTATAGCAGGGACAGCCACAATTGTAGCTGTTATTGCGATCGGAAAGGGAGGGGAAGAGGCAGTCAAGGATCAATTTAGTGGATTGAGCGCAGAAACAATTTATGTTAATGTCGATTATTCTAAGGGAAACAAGGTATTTGAAGGGAGTTATCCACATTTAACAACTGAACAAATGGAGTTTATTATGAATGAAAGTACTACATTAAGTGGTATTTACCTAAGAGGGGGGGCATATAAGCAAGCTGTATTAAATGGAATAAAAGGAAATGTTTCAATTACAGGGGTCACAGAAGAGTATAGCACGGTTTCTAAGTTAAATATTATACAGGGATATAATATAGATCGAATTGATATAGAGGAGGGGAATCATGTTGTTGTAATTGGGGATGGAATAGCAACTAAATACTTTTCACAAGCTGAAGAGGCGGTCGGAAAAACAATTACGATAGAAGGGAAAAATTACAAAATAATAGGAGTGTTAGAAAGAAGTGCGGATGGAATGCAAGGGTTAAGTCCTGATGATACTATTTTTATGCCATATTCTATAGCGCAAGAAAACATTTTTGATAAGAGTACCACACCTCAAATTGTAGCCTTAGCAAATAATATTAAATCCGTTAAAAAGGCAATGGCTGAGATAGAAGATTCGTTGAACTATCTTTTAGAAGATGACAATGTTTACAAAGCTGAAGATGCTGGAAGTCGTATAGAAGCTGCTAGTGAATCTGCACGTACCATGAATGTTTTATTAATCTCTGTTGCTAGTATTGTATTTGTCGTAGGTGGAATTGGGATAATGAATGTTTTATCTTTAACTGTAAAAGAGCGTACAAAAGAAATAGGAATTCTAAAAGCACTTGGAGCACAAGAAAGAACAATTATGTCTTTATTTCTTTTTGAGGCTATTATTATTAGTAGTTTTGGTGGAATAACTGGGATACTTGTTAGTTACTGTGTGATTCCACTCGTTAGGCAGGTAGGAGTAGCAGTGTCGCCTTCAGTTGAAGGCCAAATAATGGCATTAGGATTTGCTATATTTACAGGAACTATATTCGGGTTTTCCCCAGCTTATAAAGCATCTCAACTCAAACCTGTAGAGGCGTTGAGTTATGAATAAAAATACTAATAAAGGAAAGGATGAATTTTATTATGAAGAAAACATTAGAATTAACAGTTTTAGCATTAACAATGGTATCATTAGTAGGATGTGGTGCCGAAGGTGATAAAGGTAATTGGGCTGAAAATAAGGAGGAGCAACCTCAGATTGAGGAACAAGAACAACAACTACAGGTAACTTCCTATTTGGGAAAAGTTGAAAAAATGGTTGGAAATGAAATTAGCCTAAAATTGAGTAATGATAACTATACACCATTAGAAGATGAGAGTGAGGATGAAGAAGCATTCGAATTTACTTTAGATGAAAGCCAATTTTCTCAGTTAGAAAATGGTGAAACTTTTACACTACCAAATGGTGTAGTAATAACAGGCAATTCAACTGAATTTTCATCAAGTGAATCATCTGATGAAAATCCTGGAGTTTCTGAGGAGTCAATGATTTCACAAGGAGGATTGAATTTTGACCAATTTAGCCAATTGACATTTAATGGAGAAACAAAAGATTTAGTTATTCCAGCGGGAGCTAAAATTTTCAATGGTTTAACTGGAGAAGAAGCATTATTTTCCGATATTAAAAAGGGTTCTATCTTATCTGTGACAATGAATAGTGAAAATAACACGGTCATTAGTATAGATATTCTGGGGTAGTTATGAATCATATTATTACGTTAAAAAATATTAATAAATATTACCATAGTGGTGAAAATTCATTGCATGTACTTAAAGATATTAACCTGAATGTAGAACATGGAGAGTATATAGCTATTTTGGGGTCATCAGGATCGGGAAAGACAACGTTAATGAATATTTTAGGGTGTATGGATATTCCAGATGATGGAGAGTATTATATTAATGGAATTAATACAATGGATTGTAATAAAGTAGATTTAGCAAACTTACGTAATGAACACATTGGATTTATCTTTCAAAAATATCATTTAATACCACAGTACACTGTTCTTGATAATGTGATAATGCCTTTACTAATTAAAGGATTACCAAGAAATGAAGCTGTTAAAATAGCAGAGGAAAAAATAAAAATGGTTGGATTGTGGGAAAGAATTTCTCATAAACCAAATGAATTATCTGGAGGACAGCAACAACGTGTAGCCATTGCGAGAGCTTTAGTTACGAATCCAACTATTTTATTAGCTGACGAACCGACAGGGGCATTAGATTCAGCTACCGGAAAGGATATTCTTCAATTATTTAATGAACTAAATGAACGAGGAAATACTATTATTGTGATTACACATGATCATAAGGTGGCAAAAGAAAGTAAGAAAGTTGTAACAATACAGGATGGAATGATAATATTTGAAAATCAGACAGCCTATTAAATAAAATCCATTAAACAACTTCACTAATATAAAGGTGAGGTTGTTTAATCGTTATTTAGGAGTTTTTTATGAGATTATTAATTATAGAAGATGAAAAAGATATATTATTAGCTTTACAAAAGGGGCTACAGAAGGAAGGATATGCTGTTGATGTTACGGGGGATGGAGAGGAAGCATTAGAGCTTTTAAATTTTAATACCTATAATTTAGTGGTTCTTGATATAAATCTCCCGAGTATAGACGGTTTTTCTATCCTAGAAATATTAAGAGAAAAAGATATGACAACACGAGTAATTATTGTATCTGCGAATAGGGAAATTGAAGATAAAATCAGAGGTTTAGATTTAGGCGCAAATGATTATTTAGTAAAACCTTTCGATTTTTCAGAATTAAAAGCACGAATTAGAGCTTTATTAAGACGAGAGTTTACTAGTGTGCCTACCATCATAAAAGAAGGTGAACTATGTCTTGATTTAGCCACTCATAAGGTCACCTTTAATGACCAAATATTGAATTTAACACTGAAAGAATACTCAATTTTAAAGTACCTCATACAAAATAAAGGACGAATTGTTAGTTCAGAGGAATTAATTCAACACGTTTGGGATGAAAATGCGGATCCATTTACGACAGTAATTAGGGTTCATATTTATTCCTTAAGAAAAAAACTGATCACGATTAGTGGTAAAGACAATATAATTCAAACGATAAAAGGTGTTGGATATTTATTTGGAGGAAGCTAGATTTGAAGAAATTTAAATTGACTTTAAAATGGAGATTTACCTTATTGACTTTAGTAATCATGATTTTAACAAGTGCAATTCTTGTTGTTTCAATTAATTATGATATAAAAAAAACAATGCCAGGGTTAACAGACTTGATAATAGATATCTATTCATTTGAAAATAATGAAACATACGGTATCATTATTCCGAATTATATGACGGATAATAATGTCGTTATTATAGATAATGCCATAGGTGAGACAGTATCGAATATTTATACTACTTCAATTATTACGTTTTGCTTTATTACTATATTAGGTTGCCTTACTACTTATTTTGTAGTTAATAAAGCATTAAAACCTGTTATTGATTTAAACCATAATATAAAGGAAATAAATGAAGATAATTTAACTTGCACTTTAAATGTACAAGGGCCACATGATGAAATTCAAGAATTGGCCATTTCATTTAATAAGATGCTTGCTAAATTAGAGAATGCATTTGCTTCGCAAAAAAGATTTAATTCTAGTGTAGCGCATGAACTGAAAACTCCATTAGCAGTTATTAAAACCAATATTGACGTATTAAAAAGTAATGAAGAAACTAATATTGAAGAATATAAAACTACTATAGAGGTTATAGAAAAGTCAGTTTTAAAGATGAATGGAATTATTGAAACATTACTAGATATCATTAGACAAGAAAATGAACCCTTAAATGACCGGGTTAATGTTTCAGTTATTCTTGAAGATGTGGTTGAAGACTTAAATGTCATTGCATCAAAGAGTGGAATCAGTATAGAAGTTAACATAGAAGAGATAGAAGACGAAATGGTAGGAAATGAAATTTTACTATATCGAGCACTGTACAATATCATTGAAAATGCTATAAAGTACAATAAGCCTTTAGGAACAGTCACAATTTCTTGCATGAAAGAACAAGAAAATATCTATATAAAAATCTCTGATACTGGAGAGGGGATAGCGGTAGAGGAGTATGAAAATATATTTAAACCATTTTACCGTTGTCAAGGAACTAATCTTTCTTCCAATAGTGGAATAGGCTTAGGGTTATCTTTAACCCAATCGGCTATAAAAATGCATGGAGGAGAAATTACTGTAAACAGTATTATTAACCAAGGAACTGAATTTTTAATAATATTGCCTATCGTGGTATAGAATTAAAATTAAATGAGTCTAAAAGTAAAAAATGTGATTATTTTGATTAGAAGTAATCACATTTTTTACTATATATATATTGATAATAATTATCATTAAATATCATATTATCAATTAATTTGAAGAAAAGTAGTAATTATTATTGATTTTCATTTAAAAATGATATAAACTAGTAATAGTTACTAGTTTATAAGAAAAAAGTTGAAAATAAGAGTTATAAGGAGAGATCTATAATGAGTAATTTAAAAGGAACTAAAACTGAAGAAAACTTAATGCATGCATTTGCAGGAGAATCAATGGCGCGTAATAAATATACTTACTATGCTGCTAAAGCAAAAGAAGAAGGATATGAGCAAATCTCTAACATTTTCTTAGAAACAGCCCATAATGAAATGCAACATGCAAAATTATGGTTCAAGTTATTGCACGAGGGTGAAGTAGCGGATACAATGACAAATTTAAAAGATGCTGCAGCGGGAGAAAATGGTGAGTGGACAGATATGTATGCAACATTTGCAGCACAAGCCCGCGCTGAAGGGTTCAATCGCATTGCTGTATTATTTGAAATGGTTGGAAAAATCGAAAAAGAACATGAAGCACGTTACTTACAATTATTAAAGAATTTAGAAGAAGGTCAAGTATTTGAGCGTGATGGAGAAGTAGCTTGGATTTGCCAAGAATGTGGACACATTCACTTTGGTAAAAAAGCACCTAAAAAATGCCCAGTTTGCTCATATGATCAAGCACACTTCGAAATCCGTTCTGAAAATTACTAATATAAATAAAAAAACTGATAGAATCTCTACGGATTCTATCAGTTTTTTTGTTTACACTAATTCTAATGTTTTCATGAAATCT
Organism: Turicibacter sanguinis; assembly: GCF_013046825.1. Lineage (NCBI taxonomy): Bacteria > Bacillati > Bacillota > Erysipelotrichia > Erysipelotrichales > Turicibacteraceae > Turicibacter > Turicibacter sanguinis. The sequence continues at coordinate 1,245,724 of NZ_CP053187.1, forward strand.
TTAAGTTGTGATTCACGACTTGCACCTGCTAGTGCACACATCGGTTGATCTTGTGTTAATAAAAATCCCATGATAACCTGAGTCAGACTAATGTTTCGTTCTTCGGCTAATTGGTTAATAAGTTTAGCTAGCTCTAAGTTTTTCTCAGTATAATAAGGGCTGTCTTTAACGGCACCCTCGCCAAGCGTTGCTAATTTTGTAAAGAATCCGCTACATAAACTAAAATAAGGCATCGCTAATACATCTGATGTTCGATGGAACTCTAACATTTCTTCGTCCATTGTAACCATTGTTTCATCTGCATAAGGTTTCATATGAATTGAGCCAATGTTATAAAGGGCTTGGTTGGCTACAAATCCGCGATATCCTTTAGACTTTGCATAGTCCATGGCTTCTTTCATACGGGCAGTTGACCAGTTCGAGCAACCATAGTATTTGATTTTTCCATCACGGACGAAGTCTTGCATCGTTTCAATGAGTTCTGATACGGGACGATTTACATCATCACGATGATAGAAGTAAAGGTCGATACAGTCGATTTCAAGTGCGTCTAAACTTTTATTTAAATCGTAAGTCATATCTTCTTTAGATAGACGTGATGTTTGCATGTTTTCAAGAGGGGGATGTCCACCTTTTGTGACAATTACTAAATCATCATGACCACCACGATATTTAATCCATTCGCCGATTACTCGTTCTGAACGTCCGATTTCGCCATCAATCCAGTCGTTATAAATACGAGCTGTATCGATGACATTTCCACCCAATTCAACATATAAATCTAACATTTTGAATGCTTCTTCGCTATCCCAGGCAACACCTGCATTTGCTGTTCCAAAACCAATCGGGCAAAGTGATAAAGTCGTATCTTTAATTTGAATTCTTTGGTTCATAGATATGCTCCTTTTCCATTTTATAAATAAAAGTATGTCATGTTTTAGAGAATTAGTAAATAGAATAAACATTCGAATGTATACCTAAAATAACAGTGTAACAGTCTAGTTAAAACCAAGTAGTTCTTGGTGAAATGGGGATGGGTTCTCAGTACTACGTAGACGAATTTTCATAGTTATCATCGATTGGTAGCTCTACAGAATTTTAAGGTAAAATGCTTTTAAATAAAACTGAGGATGAGGTTAAACAAGATGTTGAATTTCATTTGAAGATGAATTAAAGTTTGTATTCGTTAGAGTAGCTGTTTGATATGGCAAGATGTATTTATACGTTTAGAACGGGAAACATTATAGCGAAGATGTCTGTTTTAGAGTGGGCGCTTGAGCTTTTGGGTGATGACGTGCAACCATTCATTTTCGAATCAATTAGAAGTTGAATGACTGAGGAGGTGACTGTAATGGATGATAAAATTTACTATCTCATTGGCTTATTTGATGAAGTAACTAATGAACAAATTCAAAATATTCATCGAGAGTTATCAAATCATGAAGTTCCATCTTCTTCAATGTGTCCACACTTAACGTTTGGTTCTTGGACGAATGTGGATCTAAATTTGTTATGCCATTGGCTTGAAGAAGTATGTGAAAATCAAGAAGAGATTCAGATTAATTTTAATCATCTTGGTTTATTTTCATTAAAAGTTTCTTTTTTAGCACCCTATGTTTCTAAACAGTTAATAGAGTTTCATGATAAAATTCATGAACGCTTTGAAGAGTATTGTGGACAGATGGGATATAATTATACTGCTAAATCTAATAATTGGGTTCCTCATGCAACCCTTGTTTTGGATGAAGAAGAGGCTGTATTAAGGTCATTACCGGTTATTGCAGAAGCTTTTGTGCCGTTTAGTGGGAAAATTACATCGTTATTATTATGTGAGTTTGGAACATTCGAGGAAATAAAGAAATTTAAATTAAAACAAAGCATGGAGGTTTAGGCCTCCATGCTTTGTTTTTATAGGGCATTTTCTTTGTTAGTTGATGCATCAAAATAATATTTTAATAATTGTTCAATTTCACTTTGAGTTAGCTCTTCATTGTTTGCTGGGGTTGAAGATTGATTTTGAGATGTATTTTTAGGTGAAGTTTCTATACGAATCATAGGGCTATAAGATTGCTTAGTGGAGACTGTACTTAGATAGGCGTAGTTAAATAGTTGTGAGACTGAGAAAGTTAAGAGACATGAAATGATAGCCACTGCTAAAAAACTAAATATTAGTGAACGATTATTGCTTCGACAGTTGTTTAGTATGTTTTTTATCTCTGTTTTTAAAGTGGATTGAATGGTTACTTGATTTATCATCTCATGAGTTGTTTCATCTGCTCCCTCATGTGTCATAGCTAGTGATTCATTTGAAATATCTTCCTTATAATCTTTCATAAAAATACCTCCAATAGTTTAGATGTTAACCTAAAAATAACATAAGAACCTTAAAATTAAATTAAATAATCACAGGCATACTTGAATATAATTTCATGAGATGAAGGAGGATTGAAAATGAGGGATATAAAACAACTTATTAATCAAATGACTCTCCAAGAGAAAGCAGGAATGTGTTCAGGACTTGATTTTTGGCGTTTAAAATCAGTTGAACGATTAGGAATTCCCAAGGTGATGGTTAGTGATGGCCCACATGGGTTACGTAAACAAAAAGATGGCGCAAGTGATGTAAATGACAGTATTAAGGCAGTTTGTTTTCCAGCCGGGTGTGCAACAGCCTGTTCATTTGACCGCGATTTACTCTATAATCTTGGTATTTTACTTGGTGAGGAATGCCAAGCAGAAAATGTTTCAATCTTGTTAGGTCCAGCGGTGAATATTAAACGTTCTCCCTTATGTGGACGAAATTTTGAATATTTCTCAGAAGACCCGTATTTGTCATCAGAGATGGCTTGTAATTATATTCAAGGTGTTCAAAGTCAGGGTGTTGGAACAAGTTTGAAGCACTTTGCTGCTAATAACCAAGAGTCACGCCGTATGACAGCAAGCGCTCAAATAGATGAGAGAACGTTGAGGGAAATTTACTTAGCTAGTTTTGAGAATGCTGTTAAAGTAGGAAAACCATGGGCAGTGATGTGTTCTTATAATCGAATTAATGAAGTCTTTGCTTCTGAAAATAAAAAGCTATTAACAGATATTTTAAGACATGAGTGGGAATTTGACGGATATGTGATGAGTGATTGGGGAGCTGTTAATAATCGAGTAGAAGGATTAAAAGCAGGTCTTGATTTAGAAATGCCAGGAAGTCATGTAACAAATGATAAATTGATTATTGAAGCTATTAATAAAGGGATATTAGATGAAACGACTTTAGATGAGGCTGTTGAGCGAATTGTAACGAAGATTTTTGAATTTGTGGATAACCGACAGGATGCTATTTTTAATCGAGATGTGCATCATGAAGCAGCAAGAAAGATTGCAACGCAGAGTGCGGTGTTGTTAAAGAATGATGGGGTTTTACCACTAAATAAAGAGGCCAAGATTGCTTTTATTGGGGCGTTTGCTAAGAGTCCTCGTTTTCAAGGAGGGGGAAGCTCGCATATTAATACGTATAAAGTTAGTAGTGCACTCGAAGCGGTGTCAAATGTGACGTCGGTAAGTTATGCACAGGGATATGAGTTAGACGTCGATCAAATCAATGAAGAGTTAGTTCAAGAAGCGATTCAAGTTGCTAAATCTTCAGAAGTGGCTGTGATTTTTGCTGGATTACCCGATTTTTTTGAGTCAGAGGGTTATGACCGGACACATATGCAACTTCCAAATTGTCAAAATGAATTGATTAAAGAAGTAGTGAAGGTTCAACCAAATACGGTTGTCGTGTTACATAATGGATCACCAGTCGAGATGCCATGGATTCATGATGTTAAAGGGGTTCTTGAGATGTATTTAGCTGGTCAAGCGGTTGGATTGGCGACAATTGATTTGTTGTTTGGGCGCGTAAATCCAAGTGGAAAGTTAGCCGAAACATTCCCCTTAAAGCTTTCAGATAATCCATCATATTTAAATTATCAAGTTGTGGATGATTTAATTCATTATCGCGAGGGAATTTTTGTAGGATATCGATATTACGATAAAAAAGAAATGAATGTTTTATTCCCATTTGGATATGGATTAAGTTATACAACATTTGAATATCATGATTTAGTTTTAAGTCGAAAAGAAATGTTAGATACGGATGAACTTGTTGTTAGCTTGAAAATCACGAATACAGGAGCGGTAGCAGGAAAAGAAGTGGTTCAACTTTATGTGAGTGATTTAACTCATCTGACAATTCGTCCTATAAAAGAGTTAAAAGATTTTGTGAAAGTTGAGTTACAAGCGGGAGAGACAAAAGAAGTTCAGATGACACTCGATAAACGAGCTTTTGCTTGGTATAATGAAACTATTTCAGATTGGTATGTAGGCACTGGTGAGTATGAAATTTTAATTGGAAAATCTTCAAGAGAGATTGTTTTAAAAGATGTCATTAAAGTCCAAAGCACAGTGGAGTTACCATTTAAAGTCACAGCAAATACAACGTTTGGTGACTTAATGAAGCATGAAACATTAAGACCTATTATTGAATCCTTAGCTAAACAGATTGATATTTCTAATGTAGGGCAGGAGATAGACTTCAATCTTGAGCTAATTCAGGATACACCACTTCGTGAACTTCGCACTATTCAAAATATCGATAATGCAATGATTGAGTATTTAATTCAAACATTTAATCATTATTTATCTTAATTTTTTGAATAAAAATTATATAAAATACAGAAATTAGTCATGTAACATATTCTTAAAGGAGGCGGCTTATATGAAGCTAGCACCTGGAGAGTTACATAATTTAAAACAATTAACAATGAAGCGTTGTAGTCATTTAACTAACCAGGCTTTATATAAAGATAATGCTAAAGTTAATGCTACTAAATCTAGCTGATACTAGTACGTTTCGTTTAGAAACAATGGCTTTTAGTTTTCTTTAATGTAGTACAGAGGAGATATATCGCGATGATATATCTCCTTTTTTATATTCAATTAGGTTCCGTCTAAAATATTTAAATTAATTTTCATTATCAATTAGAGTATTTAATTGATAAAATATCAGTTTTTATATTCACAAATAAACTCAATTTGATTAATATATTAATATAACTCTTTGCACTGCATATAAATCTACAGTACAAACTGAACAGGCAGCGACTAAGTCGTGTGGCCGGGTTGCTTAGCAACAGCAGATTTAATTATTCATATTGATGATAATTAACATCTGTGGGACAGTAAAATGTTTCACGGATGTTTTTTTATGTCCTTGTGAGACATTTTGCTCGTAAAACCATAGTAGTGAGGGTTATGAGAACGAAACTATGGGAGGATTAAGTATGAAGAAAAAAACTGATAAACAAATTGCTATGCGAGTATCAGCCGTCTCAATCATTGGAAATATTGCACTTTCTGTTATTAAATTACTTGCTGGTATTGTAGCTAATTCAGGAGCTATGATTTCAGATGCGGTTCATTCAGCATCAGATGTTATTTCTACATTTGTTGTTATTATTGGATACAACTTCTCAAGTAAAGGTTCAGATAAAGATCATCCTTATGGTCATGAACGTTTAGAATGTATTGCAGCATTATTTTTAGCAGCCATTTTATTTGCAACCGGTGTTGGAATTGGAATAGAAGGAATAAACAAAATTCTTCAAGGAAATTATGGAAACTTAGCGATTCCGGGAGCTATTGCACTTGTTGCGGCAGTTATTTCAATCGCCTTTAAAGAATGGATGTTTTGGTATACAAGACACGCTGCTAAAAAAATTAATTCGAGCTCTTTAATGGCAGATGCATGGCATCACCGTTCAGATGCTTTATCATCGGTTGGAAGCTTTATTGGAATCTTTGGAGCCAGACTTGGATTTCCAATCCTTGATCCAATCGCCTCAGTTATTATTTGTTTATTTATTTTAAAAGCAGCTTTTGAAATCGGACGCGATGCTGTGGATAAATTGACGGATAAAGCCTGTGATGATGAAACCATTAATGAAATGATTAAGTTAATAAAAGCTCAATCAGGTGTTATTAATATAGATGAAATTAAAACACGATTATTTGGAAATAAAATTTATGTTGATGTTGAGATTAGTGTAGATGGAAATCTAACACTTAATGAAGCTCATGATATTGCACAAAATGTACATGATGCTATTGAATCTAAATTTGAACACGTCAAACATTGTATGGTGCATGTTAATCCAGATACAACAAATATGACGTGCCATAAAAAAATTTCTCAAAGTGCCATGTAAGGCACTTTTTTTTATTTTAAACAGAGTATAATGAACTTAATCAAGGGGGGATTAGATGATTAAATTGAAGCATCTTTATATTAGAGAAGCAACGGTTACTGATGTGGAAACACTTGTGGTATGGTGGGCGACTGGTGAACTGATGCAACATGTTGGCTTTCCCAATGGGATTAGAACAAATATTGAAAAGTTAAGAACAGAACTCGAAATTCAAAAAGAGGATATTCAACCAACAAGTAAAAGATTTATGATTGTGAAAAATGATGGTTTTTCAATTGGAGAACTATCCTTTCATAATTTAGATCTTACGAATAAAAGTTGCGAAATCGGAATTAAGATATGTGAGCTTAGCGAACAAGGAAAAGGATATGGAGAAGAAGCGCTTCGAGGTTTTATTAATTATCTTTTTAGGACGTATGAGCTTCATCGTATTGAGCTTGATACGTTACTTGAAAATAAACGAGCACAACATCTTTATCAAAAAGTTGGTTTTAAGGTAGTAGGAGTTAAACGTGATGTTTGGCTTGATCCAGAAGGGAATTATCGAAGTGCTATGGTGATGGATTTATTAAGAAATGACTTCTATTAAGAAGTCATTTTTTTATCTAAGAAAATTAATTTCGTTATAATTATATTGACGAAATTATACTATCATATTATGATAAAGTTAAGTTAAGGGAGGAATGAAAGTGGATATTAAACAAAAATGTGCTAAAGAAGCATTGAAGCTAATTCCTAAGTCAGGGGTTATCGGACTTGGTGGTGGAAGTACGATTAGTTATTTAATTGATGAAATTAAGGAAAATAAATTGAACGTTCAAATTGTAACGCCTTCTGTAAAAACTAAAATGCTCTGTCTTGAAAAGGAATTAACCGTCCTTGATCCTATGGCAATTCATCAAATTGATATTGCTTTTGATGGGTGTGATGAAGTAGATGCTAATTTTAATGCTTTAAAGAGTGGCGGTGGCATTCATACACGTGAAAAATTAATCGCATCGATGTCAAAAGACTACGTACTGTTAATTGATGAAACGAAGTTTAGTGAGGTTTTAACGTTTAAGCATCCAGTAGTTCTTGAAGTACTTGAATCAGCGATTTCTTATGTTCAATACGAGGTTTTAAAACTTGGAGGCGTTCCAGTGATGCGTCATTCAAGTGCAAAAGATGGATTTACGATTACGGAGAATGGTCATTATCTAATGGATGTGACGTTTTCTCAAGTATCAGATATTAAAGAGTTAAATGTAAAGTTAAATGAAATCTGTGGTGTGATTGGGACATCATTATTTACAAAAGAAGTGACTAAGGTTTTAATTGTGGATCAATTAATGGCAAAGGAGTGTTAAAATGAAAAAATTAAATTGGGCAATTTTAGGACCAGGATTAATTGCAACTGAGTTTGCACAAGCCTTACTAAATGTACATGGAGAAATTTATGCCGTTGGATCAAGGACGTTAGAAAAAGCAGAAGCGTTTGCTAAAAAATATCAGGTACAAAAAGCTTATGGAAGTTATGACGAACTATTAGCAGATTCAAATGTGGATGTTGTCTATATTTCAACCCCTCATTGTAATCACTATGAATATATTATGAAAAGTCTTCACCAAAATAAGCATGTGCTATGTGAGAAGGCCATTACGGTGAGTAGCTCAGAGTTAAAAGAAATTACTGAGTTGGCAGCCACTAAAAATTTAGTTGTTTCAGAAGCGATGACGATTTACCATATGCCTCTTTATGAAAAACTGAAACAAGTTGTACAGACCGGAAAATTAGGAACTTTAAAAATGGTCAATGTATCTTTTGGGAGTTGTAAGGAGTATGATGTGACGAATCGTTTCTTTAGCCCAGATCTTGCAGGGGGGGCATTACTTGATATTGGAACGTATGCTTTATCATTTGCTCGTTTCTTCTTATCAGCACAACCTCATGAAGTGTTAACGACAGTTAAAAAGTTTGAGACAGGTGTAGACGAGCAATCAGGAATCATTTTGAAAAATGATGCAGATGAGATGGCGGTCGTGACATTAACGATGCGTGCTAAGATGCCAAAGCGTGGTGTGGTAGCAGGAGATTTAGGATTTATAACAGTTGATAACTTCCCACGTGCAACACGTGCCATGATTACGTATCTTGATGGAACAACAGAGGTTGTTGAAGCGGGAGTCGAGGCAAAGGCGCTTGAATATGAAATCTTAGATATGGAAAACTATATTTTAAATAACGGTGGAGATGATGTTCTTCAGTTATCAGTAGATGTGATGGATATTATGACTGATGTCAGAAATCAATGGGGAATTAAATATCCATTTGAAAAATAAGGAGTTTTACTTCATGACTAAAAATGTGTTAGATAAAATTTTTGCGGTGTATGATGATTTATATGAAGCAGAGAAAAAAATAGCAACATATATTTTAAACAACCAGGAACAAGTCATTGAGATGACCGTTTCTTCTTTAGCATCTGCGAGTGGAGCTAGTGAAGCAACCATTATCCGTTTTTGTAAAAAGTGCGGATATAAAGGATTTCATGATTTAAAGATGAATATTGCAAAACAAATGATGAATTCAGGTTCAGTTAATTCAAATGATTTGAATGTAAGTAATTTAAAACAATCACTAAAAAATATTTTAGATAATAAAGTAGATGAGCTAACTCAAACGATTTCTTTGATGGATGAAAAAACGGTTGAATCGGTCCTTGATTTATTAGAAAAAGCAAGAGTTGTACAATTTGCCGCTGTTGGAAATACGATTCCTGTTGCACTTGATGCAGCTTACAAATTTAATCAAATTGGAATTAGTGCGGTTGCCACGCCAATTCATGAAACACAACTTGCACTTACTTATACGTTAACAGAGCAAGATATTATTATTGTCATTTCAAATTCAGGAGCTTCAAAAGATTTAGTGACTCTTATTGATGCAGCTAAAAAACACAATATTAAAGTCGTTGGAATTACGAATCATGATAATTCTCCAATTGCTGTTCTTTGTGATTATCACATTACCACGTTCTCAAGAGAGCGTCTATTCTTCAATGAATACTGTTTCTCTCGCATATCTGCGATGACTGTCATTGAAGTGTTATTTCTTTTATTAACATCTAAAAAACGAGATGCCTATCAAATCATGAATCAACATGAGCAAGCAATGGCAGATGATAAAATATAAACAGAATCATCTATGTTTTCTTTTTGGTGCAAATTAGTATTATAAATAGTAACAATATGATAAAATGGTAAAATTATATATTTTTATAGGAAAAAATTATTAATCATGGTAAAATTATCAATGGGTAACAGAATTGAAGAGAATAGGTGGGTTATTTTTGAATATTTTTACTATGATAAATGGATGGGGATCCGCAATCAAATGTAGTACCAGGATTCCAAATTTTAATTTTAAAAATATAATTTTTGAAAAAAACAGACCAGATTTAGAAGAAACTACATTAGTACAATCATCATTTGATAATTTATTAATGCAATTACCTGTAACAATTATTAAAACAAAACATATTGTTAGAGATAAACAATGCAAGCATCTATATCCTGATATGTTACAGGCGATGATTAAAAATAAGACGTCTGTAAAGATTAAAGATGTTGTTGTAGCCTTTGTCGCATGGGATAAAGACAATAGTCCGGTTAAAATAAAAGAAAGTATTGACTTTGGTGACGGGGCTTATATTAAAACAGTTAACTATACAGATATTAATTTAATTCCTGGTGGAATATTTAAAGGCCAAAGAGGATTAGAAATTGATGAAAGTTGTGAAATAAACACATTCAAATCCATTGTTTTATCGTACACCAATTATAAAGAAGAAACATGGATTAATCCACAATTTGAAAAATTCTGCAGTCTTTATGAAGGAAAACAATTGAATTAATTGATTTAAGAATATTAAATAAAAATGCGTCCTTTTAATAGAGACGCATTTTTTTATGAGGTATTTATCAAAGATATAAAAAACCATGAGTGCCTCACGGCAGTCATGGTTTAGAAATAGGAGTGTAGAGCTATAAAAAGGAGGAACTTTAGTATATGGGTTGGATCACCAACCACTACTTATAGTTTCTACTAAATCCGACAAATTATTCAATTAAATTAAATAACACTTTTCTTATTAACCACAAATAATCAGAAAAGTGTTATTTTTATTTATGCACTTAAAAGAGGAACCTGGCTAAGCTAGGTTGAGATTTCCCCAAACTTTGTTCGCACTATCCACAACTAGTTTTAATTTGTTCCACTGATCCTCATGTGTAATAAGATTTCCTTCTTCAGTTGAGGCAAATCCACACTGCGGACTTAAACATAACTTATTAATATCCACATATTGAGATGCTTCTTTGATTCTTTCAATAATTAAATCTTGATTTTCAAGTTCGGCATGTTTCGTTGTAATAAGTCCAAGAACAACAAATTGGTCTTGGATGAAACGCAAAGGAGCAAAATCACCGTTACGGTCTGTATCATATTCAAGGAAGAACGCATCTACTTTCGCATTGCCAAATAAGATTTTGGCAACAGGCTCATAACCACCTGATGAAAACCAAGAAGAACGGAAATTCCCATGACAAACATGAAGCCCAATTTTTAAATCATCAGGACGATCCCCAATAATATCATTAATCAGATTTACACAATCAAAGCATAACTCATCTACATCAATTCCTTGATCAATGTAACCTTGACGATACTCTTTTGACGCAAACACACCCCAGCTCGTATCATCTAACTGCAAATAACGACACCCTAAGTCATAAAATGCTGCAACCGCCTTGCGATACGTCTTCACAATATCTGCACGTAATGCTTCATTACTTTCATAAACTGGATTTTCATTATATCTTGAGTCAATAAGTGCTCCTACCATATAAAGCATACTTGGTGATGGAATCGTCATTTTGGCAACATGATCACCTGCTATTGATTTTAAAAACTTAAAATCTTCAAGCATAGGATGATTAGTAAAATCTAATTTACCAGATACATAAACTGTTTCAGCCTTTGTATCCACATCATGAAAATGATAACCTTCTTCTACCTCATACTTTGTTACGCCATCTAATCCTTCTAGGAAATCTAAGTGCCACCAAGCACGTCTAAATTCTCCATCAGTTACAAACTGTAACCCTGCGTCCTTTTGTTTTTGAACTAATTTTTTAATCTCATCATTCTCAATATCGCGTAACTCATCATCAGATAAAAATCCAGACTGATGTAATTTACGGGCTTCCTTAATACTATCTGGTCGTAAAAAGCTTCCTACAACCTCCGCTCTAAATGGTGCTACATGACGTGATTCTCCTTTAATACCCATTATATTTTCCCCCTTTATTTTTAGCTCAAAAAAACACTAGAGAATCGTCCTCTAGTGCTTAATAGCGCTAATTAACATTCTCTTATCTACTGGGATTTAGGACAAGAAATTCACGCTAAGGGGTGAGCAACAGAACCCTTAGCTATCTTCCTATGGTGGATAAAAATATTATTTCTGAATGTAGTCCCTTCACTGCTCTTGATAAGAATATTTAATTTTCTTTAAAGGTATTTTAATACATTTACCAATATTTGTAAATATCTATCTTGCAATTAAGGTATAATTATCGATTAAACCTTGATCACTGCGAACTGCAATTTTCCCTTCAAACTTAATCTTATTTGTATTTGTATCTAAAATAGATAGATATTGAGTTGAATGACTTTGTTTATAAGCTATATAAAGAATATATAATTTATTGTCATGAGCAATGGTCTGTTCAATCCAGAAGTAATCGTACTGATTAAGTTCTTCTGTAAAACTTGGTGTTATGACCTCAGTAGAACTGATTGAAGCATCATACGTATAAATTCCTGAATCTGAAATTAAATATAGCTTATTATTTTTAACAATTAATTGATTTGGATAGATATTTAGGTTCAAGTCTATCGTTTTTGGTTCTTCGGTTTCTAAATCTAAAGACAGGAGTTGTAATTGATCTGAATGACTTGGGTATCCTGTCATGTATAACATTTTTCCATCTGTTGTAGCAGTTCCTGAATAATCACTTGATAATTCGAATTTAAAAGTTGTACGTAATGTATCAGGGTTGAATGTATAAACAAGAATTCGAGAATTAGAATTCATTCTTCCGTAAGTTGTTAAAATGTAATAATAGGTTCCGTTATAGTCTGTAATATATTCACTGTCTCGTCCTTCTTGGGATGAGAATTCCTTTAACGCTACAGTAGTCGTTGTAATTTGATTTGTCTTTTTATTTTTAACAGCTAGACGACTGGTTGCCACATCAGCTGAGTAGGGGAATGAGGTATCAAACTGACTTGTGATAACATAGTCATCATTTTCAAACGTTTTAGCCCAAGGAGCATTTCTGTAAAGTTCTCTATTATCTAACTTTTCATCATCCATTGAATAGAAATAATCATATGTTGTGGGTGACATTTGAAAAGTGTCACTCTCAAGTAAAACTTTTGAGTAATTTGATTGATCCGTTTTAATAATTCCTTTAAGTGCAACTCCATCTAGTTCACTTAGATTCCCACTAATATTTTCTATTTTAAAATCTTGATTTAATTCAACCCGTTTCACATTTGTCATGAACGCCAGAGATCCTAACGAAATAAGACTAGCTGTAGTTAATCCGATCATATGATATAGTTTCATCATTTCACCTCTTTAAATTGACACTTTTTTATTTAGTAGCCAAGTGCTGATACCGTAACTTAAGACAGTCCCAATTAGAACAAATCCAAAGTTTACAAAGAAACGCTCATCTACAAATAAAAATAGTGATTTAGTATATAGGAAGACTGCAATATTGGCACTTCCATAGAATATCCCGAAGATAATTCCAAATATTCTTTTTGATCGGTCACTTAAGACAAAGACAGAAATAAGACCAAACATTAATATAACGAATAGTAATTTATAGATAAAATCAGTCATCGTTAGTGGAAGTACAAAATTGATGAATTGTGATTGAAGTAAGGCCCCTTGCACTAAATGTTTTCCGGTAAGTCCATCAGGTAGTAATGTGTTTAGGAGTAGTGAACCAATACCTAAATTTAAAAGTACGATGGCGTAATAAACAAAGACTGATAGGATAATCACGATTAATTTTGATAATAAAATAGACGTTCTTTGTCCCTTTAAAGATAACAACATGTAGATTCGTTTTGAAGAACCAATCCATTCTTTATACCATAGATAAAGGCCTAGGCAGATGATGATGATAGCGAAAAGAATGAAGATTCCAATAATTAATATTTGATTATCGAGTATTGATGCTAGTGTAACATGACCATTATTTTGGACGTAGTCATCAATAGAGCTATCTAATAGAGTAGGAATTAATTTTTTCTTTAAATCACTAATTTCTTTGAAAAAGAGGCTTCCTGTTAGAACGGTCATCAAGGTAAATAATGAGATGAGCCACGGAATAATTTTTTTGACTTCGATTTCAATTAAAGTTAAAAGTTTCATGTTACTATACCTCACTATATAAAGTTCGCATTTTATCCACAATGCTTAAACCTTCGTTTTGAGCTTCTTCTTTTGAGAAGCTTGCAAAGACTTGACCGTCTTCAAGCAAGACGATATGATCAGCAATATCTTGAATTTCATCAATTTCATGCGTCGTAATAATGACTGTTTGACCGTCTTCTAAGAATTCTGACTTTAAAAGATTGATAAACGACTGGCGTGTGAAAACATCGATTCCACTGAAAGGTTCATCGAGTAATAAATAAGGAGCGTCTTGGCACATCCCAACAATGATATTAAAACGTGCTAAATTACCTTTTGATAATTCTTTTAGTTTTTTATCCGTTGGAACCTTGAAAAACTTTAACATACGTTCTGCTTTTTCGAGGTTAAAGTTTTTATAAAAGACTTGTGCAAAACTTAAGTTCTGTGGAATCGTCCATCCTAAATCATGAATTGGAATATCTGGAATATAAGCAATTTTATTAATGTTTTGTTGTGTAATAGGCTCTCCATCTACTAGGATTTTCCCCTTTGAAATAGGAACTAATCGCATAATTGCTTTCATCGTTGTACTTTTTCCAACACCATTCAATCCCAGTAAACAAGTAATTTCACCCTTTTTAAATTGAATGGATACATCATCTAAAACTGTTTTTTTACCATAACGCTTTGTGACATTTTGAAGTTCTAGCATCATAATCCTCCTTGATTTGTTGATGAAAGAATTATATCTGTTAAATTTTAAGAAATAGTTACCGAAAAAGTGAAGATATTCTTAATATCATCTTAAGAAATAGATAAGTTGTATGTAGTTGAAACTTGTATATGAACCGTAGGGGGATGTTAGTACGGAATGTATTGATTAGGTAATATGCTTGATACGAGAACATCACTAAAGCTCGTGTATGGTGGAGTAAATTTAACAGTATGCTTTGAAATATTTCTTAGATTATCTAAATTTAGAGTAACTAAACCCAATCTTAACCGTTCTAAATGAACTTGATATCAAAGTAGAAAAACCTATTTTTATCGCTACTAATGTATGCAATATTACTATGACGTGATAAGGATATAAAATTATTCATTAAAAGAATTAAAAAAGTACTAAATCATTGATCTAGCACTTTTTTAATTCTGCGAAGACGGCGACGTCGTTCATTCAGAAGATATCCAGTTAGTGTTGATATAAGTGTGATGAATGTAATAGTAAAGAAGGTAACCCAGCTATAATGAAGTTTAGTAGCTGTGTTTTCAATGAATAGCATGAGAACTAGGTTCACAAATAATAAAGAAACACTGGCACAAGATCCTAAAACACTAATTAAACGTAAATTTTTTAATAATACAATCATCACCAATCATCCTTTTTTAAAATTATAATAATTTTTCCTGTGGATAATGTGTGCATTTTCCTAAAAGGTACTTATAATATCTCATACAAGTAGAGTGAAATTTGCCGAATTTATACATTCAATTTACGCAATAAAGTTCACGAAAAAACAAATTGTGATTTATCCTAATCTCAATTTTAACAAGCTGTGGATAATATTTTATGGTGAAAATTGGTCGAAAAAAAAGATATATCGTTTAGAAATTTTATGTTAAGATTGTCTTTGTGTATTTTTTGAGATGTCGTAAAATGTCGGACTCTTGAAAAATTTTTTTTATGATTAAAAGAGAGGAAGAGGTGAGCGATGTTGATTACTATTGGAGCGATGATTGGTGCAGGTAAAACAAGCTTAGCCACACTTGTTGCAGATCATTTCAATTCAGATGTATTTTTTGAAAGTGTTGATGATAATCCGATTCTACCGTTATTTTATACGTCAACAGAAGAAGAGATTCAAGCGAATCGATATCCATTTTTATTGCAGTTATGGTTTTTAAATACTCGTTTTAAAAGTATTAAAGAGGCTTTAATACAAGATAATAATGTACTAGACCGTAGTATTTATGAAGATTGGTATTTTGGTGCGACTTGTTGCTAGACAAAGGGAAGCGAGGGTTTCCTACAAAACTAGCCTAATTATTATAGATTAATAATTAGAACTATTATTGCGAAGAGTAGAATGATAGGGTAACGCCTTGAAATGCTCTCTCAAAGTTACGATTAGCATAACATTGAGTGAACAATGGTGTGTTAAAAGCTCGTTAAAACGGACTAGGTATTACCGTAAGATGTGGTTAAACAAATCACAACACGAAAAGCGAACTAGAGGTAGTCGAGTAATATATGGTTCTAGAGTCCATAAACTATCTATGGTTAGGATGCTTGCTATAAATAGAGCTGACGAAGTTGGGAATGTAAGGGTCTAAAACCAGAACTTCTCGAAAGGGATGTATCATCTAAGTATGATTTTAGTGTGGGTGAGTAAGACTCGAAGTTATGAAAATCCATATAGTGTTACAGGCACTATCAAGCTAAAAGGCTCAGACCAACGACCTAAGGATAGATGTAAGGATAGCAATAATGGAACAAGGGAAGCATGGAATATGGAGTGTTCACTCACTATGAAGTATTAATAAGGAAATGTTAAACAACTATAACTTATTTTAATCCATGTGAAAGTGGTGGCATGAAGCTATGAAATATTTTGTAATGAAATATGAGCAATAGCCACTAGACAATTTGAAGTTAAAACTTTAGAAGTTAAATAATTTTAATCAAGGTTCGAGTAAGACTAAGAGATGTTGTAGAACTATCTGAAATTGAATTTCAGATAAGGAGACAGACTTGACAACTAAAATCTTAAAGAAACAGAAACTCAGGAACAACGAGTATTACGATATACAAGATGTTTTTGACAGCTTATACAGTGAGTCTCTAGAAAACAAAAACTTCACTAAACTTATGGAGTTAATTACAAATAGAGAAAATATCTTATTAGCATACAGAAACATCAAAAAGAATAAAGGTTCAATGACTAAGGGAACAGATGGCAGAGACATAACGTTCTACAGTAATATGCCACAAGATGTGTTTGTAAAACATATCCAAAATATGTTCCGAAATTATCATCCTAAAAGTGTTAGAAGAGTCGAAATCCCTAAACCAAATGGTAAAATGAGACCTCTAGGGATACCATGTATGGGGGACAGAATTGTACAACAATGTATCAAACAAGTTCTTGAACCTATATGTGAAGCCAAATTCCACAAACACAGTTACGGATTCAGACCGAATAGGTCGACACATCATGCTATATCAAGAAGTATGTCTTTAATAAATATGAACAAACTTCACTATGTGGTTGATATTGATATAAAAGGTTTCTTTGATAACGTAAATCACAGTAAATTAAAGAAGCAAATGTGGAAATTAGGAATACAGGATAAAAACCTAATCTCTATAATTGATAAAATTCTTAAATCAGAAATCGATACTGTTGGAGTTCCAACAAAAGGCACTCCACAGGGAGGTATTTTATCGCCACTTCTCTCTAACATAGTTCTTAATGAACTTGACTGGTGGATAAGTAGTCAATGGGAATCATTTCAGACAGACCATGACTACACAAGCATTAGAAAGAATGGATATGTAGACCAATCCAACAAATACAAAACAATGAAAACCACTAACTTAAAAGAGATATGGCTCGTGAGGTATGCAGATGACTTTAAAATATTCTGTAGAGACTATGAAACTGCTAACAAGATATATATAGCAACCAAACAATGGTTGAAAGAAAGACTCAGTTTAGAGATAAGTGAAGATAAATCGAAAATTACTAATCTCAAAACAAATTATACCGAATTTCTAGGTTTCAAACTAATGGCTAAACCAAAGAAAGGGAAATATGTATGTCAAAGTAGAATATCTGAAAAGGCACAAGATAGTGTAACTACAAAATTAAAACATCAGATAGTCTACATGAGAAGTAATTATGAATCTAAACAAGTAAACAAACTAAATGCTATGATTCTAGGAGTTCACAACTACTATAAGATAGCAACAAATGTCAGTTTAGACTTCAATAAAATAAATTACTTAACATCAATAACCTTACACAACAGATTAAAACAAGTAATTTCTGACAAACCTTCAACTTCCAAAGCTTTCAAAAAGTTTTATGGTAAGTATAAAGGAAAGATAAGAACAATTAGTAATGTAAGTATATATCCTATCAACGGAATATCTACATCACCACCAATGAACTTCACTCAAGAGATTTGCAACTATACAGTTACAGGTAGAGCGTTAGTGCATAAGAAGTTAAACAACGATTATCATCTTCTAGTCAGATACCTACTAAACAACGTTAGAGATTGTGAATCCACTGAATACAGTGACAACAGAATATCACTAATGATAGCACAAAAAGGTAATTGTGGTGTGACAGGAGAACCTCTTAACGTATGCGATATGCAATGTCATCATAAACTTCCTAAATCACAGGGAGGAACGGATGCGTATAAAAACCTAATATGGGTTAATGAAGATATACACAAATTGATACACGCAACTAAAGAGGAAACAATAAATAAATACTTACATAAACTAAAACTTAACGAGAAAAGTCTTGAGAAACTTAATTCTTTAAGAGAACAAGTTGGAAATTTAACTATTTAAATAATAACTGAAAATTGTTGGAACGCTGTATGAGCTGGAAACTCTCACGTACGGTGTGAAGTGGGGGAAAAGATGGAGATAACATCAAAGTCTTACCTATCACTATCTAAAGTTAATAAAGATTTAGGTCGTATTTCAGATTTAGAATTCAGTTTATATGAGAGTCTTTTAAATAATATGATGGAAGAATTAAACGAAATTCCAAAAAAATCACCAGATTTAATGATTTATTTATCGGGAAGTTTCGAAACTATTTTAAATCGTATTAAAAAACGTGGGCGTGAGTATGAATTAGATGAAGGATTAGTATCCTACTATTATGAGTTATGGAAAGGATACGATCAATGGATTTACGAGCATTATAAAGCAAGTGAAGTTCTTGTAATTAATATCGATGAATTTGACTATGTGAATAATGAAGAACATAAAATGAAAGTTTTATCCATGATTGAAGAGAAATTAAAAGAAATTAGAAGTTTATAACATCAAGTGGAGGGCAACATGAATATTTTGTTTAGTATATTAGCACTAGTATGTTTACTAGGAATTGCATTTATTTTATCAACAGATAAGAAAAGTATTAAAGTTCAAACGGTTGTAATGGGATTATTATTACAAATTATTTTGATTTTCTTCGTTATTAAAGTACCAGTTGGACAAGTGATTTTAGAAAATTTAGCAATGGGTGTAAATTCTATTGTTCAAATGGGAATGGAAGGAGTTAATTTCGTTTTCGGTGGAATTTCAGATAGTTACGTTTTTGCAATTAATGTCTTATCATTAATCGTCTTTACATCAGCTCTAATTTCAGTTCTATATTTCTTAAAAGTTATCCCATTTTTAGTTAAATATGTTGGAAAAAGTGTTGCCAAATTAATGGGAACAACAGATGTTGAGACATTTGCAGCTGTTGGAAATTGTTTCTTGAGTGGAACAGAGTCTCCGTTATTAATCAAACCATATCTTCCAAAATTAACAAAATCTGAATTGTTTGCTGTAATGGTTGGAGGATTTGGTTCAGCATCAGCTAGCATCTTAGCAGGATATGCATTAATGGGAATTGATATGAGATACTTATTAATTGCTGTATTTACAGTTCCATTTAGTACATTAATGGTTTCTAAAATTATGGTTCCTGAAACGGAACAATCATTAACAGAAAATGCAGAAGTATCCGGATCTGAATCTGATAGTTTATTCGAAGCAATTTCTGAGGGAACAGGAAATGGATTAGGATTAGCTTTAAATGTAGGGGCAAGTTTAATTGCCTTCGTTGGATTAATTGCAGTTATTAATGCCTTCTTAGGATTATTCGATACAAATCTTTCACAGTTATTCGGATATGTTTTCCTACCATTTGCGTATTTATTTCATGTACCCTCAAATGAGGCTTTCACATTTGCTACATTAGTTGGAACAAAGTTTGGTATCAATGAGTTTGTTGCTTATGGAGACATGGTTAATGTTATGGGAGCATTATCACCTCGTACAAACGCTATTTTGGCTGTTGTATTATGTAACTTTGCTAACATTTCATCAATTGGAATTCAAGTTGGAGGATTCAATTCCTTCGCCCCAACACGTAAAAAAGAAGTTGCTAAATTAGGATTTAAAGCATTAATTTGTGGAACAATCGCTACGTTAACAACAGGAGCGATTTTAGGAATGTTTATTTAAATCGACAATCTGTTTCTAAACTTTATCGAAAAAAATCGTTACAAGTCGTAACGATTTTTTTTATGTCTTAAAACAAAAAAATATTAAAAATTTAATGATAAACGATAACTTTTTAATATTTTAAACATATAATTTTAGTGTAAGAGAAAAGAAAATTTGGGGTGAGCGTAATGAAGAAGTTAGCTAAGTATTTAGATTTATTTTTAAAGGTTGGTTTTTGGGTTTTAATTATTCTTAGTCCGCTAATGATTATCACGATGGTCGGAGTTGGAACTTTGATGAATAATCCAGCTATTCCTGATACTTTAAAATTAGAAACAAATTTTGTTTATCATGGATTAAGCTTTGTGATGAATTCAAATCTGGATAACTATAATTATATGTCATGGCTATCGGTCATTGAATTATTAATTGGAAATAGTGTCTTGTTATATAATATAGTTCAAATTAGAGGGATTTTAGCTGGGGTATTAGAAGATAATCCATTTAGTAAACAAATAATTAAATGTGTTAAAAAGTTAGCATATGGAATTATAATCGGAAGTCTTATCTTTTCAACTACACAAGCCATTATAAATTATTTATCACTAAATCATTTAAATATTTTAGAATCACTTTATCAAGCAGGAATTGAAGTAAATTATACCTTTAATATTTTTGAAAACTCACTCATTGTGGAAGGGTTGTTAGTTTTACTATTAGTACATGTCTTTCAATACGGACTTCAGTTACAAGAAGAATATGATGCTACACTTTAAGGGAGGAAATGAATGATGGCCATTATAACAAGACTTGATCGGATGCTTGCAGATCGAAAAATGCATTTATCGGAACTTGCAGACCGAGTAGGTGTATCTATTGTTAATTTATCAAATTTAAAAACAGGTAAAGTTAAAGCAATCCGATTCTCCACTTTAAATGCGATTTGCAAGGAATTGAATTGCCAACCTGGAGATATATTAGAGTATACGGATGAAGATTAATTTTAATTCTTTAAAGATGTGAATAGAAATAGGTGATAAGTGAAAGGATTTTATAAAGTCTACAGTGCTAGAGAGATTGTGAGATGCATATCCATATAATAAGGAAAGGATAAAGAAGGATGTGAAGACATGTCTAAAGAAGAGATGATTGTTGATTTATTTAAATGTATCGGGAATCCGACGCGATATAAAATTTTAAAAGTATTGTGTGAGCGTCCTTTATGTGTAAATAAATTAAATGAAGCAGTGGGTTATTCGCAACCTAATATCTCTCAACATTTAAAACTAATGAGAATGTCTGGGATTGTGACATGTTCTAAAAATGGAATGAATATTTGTTATCAGATTGCGGATGACGACATCATAAAGTTGTTAGAATTGGCAGAAGATATTGTTTTGAAACAACGAAATAGAACATAATGATATAATGAAATAATTATATCAACATTTAGATAACGTCAGCATACGATACTATATATTAACTATGAATATCATTATTCCGACAGAGGATAATGTTCCAAAGGAGAGAGTCTAGTGATTGAAATTAAAAATAATGAATTTAGATCAAAAATTGAAGATGGGATTGTTTTAGTTGATTTTTATGCACAGTGGTGTGGACCATGTCGTATGATTAGTCCAGTACTTGAGCAATTACATGAAGAATACGATGGAAAAGTTAAATTTGTAAAAGTTGATATCGATGTGAATCCGGAAACAGCAAAAGAATATGGAGTCATGAGTATTCCTAACTTATTAATCTTTAAAGATGGGGAGTTAGCAGATCGTTTATTAGGATTTAAGCCGAAACAAACCTTACAACAATGGATTAACAATTATTTATAAGCTAATGAAAGATTCATAAAGTAAAATCCATCTGTTTAGCTTTAATGAGTTTTTTAATCTGTGAAACACTTATCTACATATAGAATATGATTGAATAAAGAAGTCAATTTTATAAATAGCTAAGAAAAAGCGATAACTCTTAAAGAGTCATCGCTTTTTTTAACGCAAATTGTTGAGATTATAATATTTTCTACCGGTTACATTTCTTGTTCTTAGCACAATTCTTTTTAATTTTTTACCTGTTCGAACACAGGTATCCGAATGATGAATCTCAGCTCGCCCCATAGCAATCACACTTTTTACTCCATCTGGATTACGCCAATTAAATTCTAGACAGATTTTTGGGTTGCTCTCTAAGAACTCCCATTTCATTCCTTCATTATAAGTATAAAGAGTAAATGTATATTCTCCATCCGATTCTGTATAGCAATAACACATTGGAACAACGTAAGGTTGATTATCTCGAGGATCTACATCTCGAGACCCACTCGAAGAACTAGAGCTTCGACTTGAAGAACTTGAACTTCTAGTAAACGAACTTGAAGAACGTGTACTAGAACTATTATCATCAGCATTATAAGATAAGCCCAACAAGCAATAAGAAGCATTGTCTAATAAGTTATGAATTTCATTGCAAGTTAAATAGCGATATGTTACTGGCACCATGAGTATAATCACTTCCTATATAAAGTAGAACTCCTAAGAATTCTTCTATATCATATGCATTGAAATTTTTCTCAGTTAATTAAAACACCTAGTAATAAATAAAAACCTAATGATTCAGATATGAATCACTAGGCTAAGAGGTCTATAAACTAATTTTATCTTGAAGTATAGAATTTACGACCTGTAACACCATTCTCATCAGGTCGTATAGTTATTCTAGCTAAGCCATTATTTAGTATATCTACATCAGCAGTTCCTGTTACCATGACACTCAATCGACTACGAGAAGTATGATAATTGAATTCTAAACAAACTCTATCATTATCATTGATAGCATCGATTTTTTGTCCATGATTTAAGCTGTGTAAAGTGAAAGTATAAACATACTCATTATTTACACGTAAATATCGGTAGGTGTAATTCATAGGAAAAACAAGAGGTTGTACCTTTAAATTATGGGATTGACTAGAACTAGATTGAACAGAGTGGTTATAAGCAACTCCTAGTAAACAGTAGGGAGCATTATTTAGTACTTCGATAATTTCTGTTGTGGATAGGTTGCGAAAGTTTGGTATGTTAATTTGGGAGGCCATTAGTATAATCACTTCCTGTATACAGTAGAATTCATTATGAATCCTACTTTATACTATGTTGACCATTTTCGATTACCTACTTCAAACGACTATTTAATTTTCTGTTTTTAATAATTTATCACTCGTTAGCTTAATTCCAATCGCACCAATAGGAGCTGTAATTAAGACGCTTAATATTGCGATAGCTTGCATAATTTCACCGCCCACAACTCCCATCTGCATTGGAATAGCTGCTTTGGCAGATTGTACGGTTGCTTTAGGAAGATAAGCAATGACACAGAAAATTCTTTCTTTTAGTGAGAGATTAGTACCAATTAATGAAATTAGTACACCAATTGATCGAACAAATAATGAACAACTTAAAATCCCAACTCCGATTAAGAAAAATTCTCCGACGAGTGTTGGATTAATGGCCATTCCAACGAAGGCAAATAAATAAAGCTTTCCTGTTTTCCAGATAAGGTTCATTTTATCTAGTATGATTTTTGAACTATCCACAATGTAATTTCTAATAAAGAATCCAAAGACCATAACGGTTAATAAAGAATTAAAAATCTCAACGTGACCGTATTTTTCAACAGCGCGCATTGCTAAACAAAGACCGAAGGCAATCATCACTTTTAGATAGTCATTTGAAACGTGTTCAATAATCCCTCTTGTGAGTTTGAAAACAAGATAACCTACACCAATACTTAATACAAGTGTTACTGGAATCATAAGAAGTTGGGTGCTAATCGATCCTGTGTTGAAGTAGATTCCGAGGAATGTTGTAAACAAAGTGATGGCAATCGTATCATCGGCGCTCGCTCCAACGAGTAGCATCTGCGGAATTGCTTTATCTTGGCCAACGCGTCGATTAATTAAATCAATCATAGACGGAATCAAAACAGCAGGACTCACAGCTGCGATAATAAACCCTAAAATTGCCCCTTGAACGAAGCTAAATTTAAGAAGAAGCATCGACATTAAGGCAATTGTAAACCCTTCAAGTGTAGCGGGAACCGCACTTAATAAGATGGCGGGACGGCCAATTTGCTTCATTTGTGCTAAACTGATTCCAAGTCCACCGATAAATAATACGGCTACTAGGGCGATATCTTTGATGACTGGTGCTATTTTTAAAGTAGCTTGCGGCACAACGTTTAAAAATGCGGGTCCGATTATCATCCCAAAAATCATCATTCCAATTAAAGAGGGGAGTTTAATATATTCGACTAACTTCCCACTATAGTTAGCCAAAATTCCAATAATTATTAAACTGAGTAAAACAATCAATATTATCACGTTAATCCTCCTATTTCTTCTAACCACAAAAAAACTCCTACCCTTTAATCCACGACAAAAAAGATTAAAGAGTAGGAGTCATTAGCTTACGCGGTTAATGGCGAACTCCATCGCCTATTGATAACATTATTATATGAGAAATATAACCGTTTGTAAACACTAATCATCACATGATATAATGAAAGAAGTTCTTTAAATGCGACTTTTTTTGCTAAAAATCTACAGAGGAACTATTGGAGAGAGAAGATGAAGAAAAAACTAATTAAAGACCAGCACATTATCTGGATGACGATGATTTTATCCATTTTAATTTTAGTATTTTATTTATTAAGCTATACAAAAGAGGCATGGATTTTATTTTTAATCATGTTTATTTTTGAAAGAATCATTACACCCTACACAGGAAAACGTTTTGAACATACTCTAGATCAATTAGGAGAAATACTCGATAAAGATTTTGATGAATCAGAATCGAAAAGAGTGTTAAAAGTGATTGTTAGTTTAATTGCTTTCGTCATTGTAGCCATTGGTATTTATATTTACGCTTTGATTTCTCATCCATTACTATTTACTATCTTAATGTTAGCAGAAATTATCGATAAAATAATAGAGAAATTCATCTTAAAAAGAGTTTAGCGATTTGTTAAACTCTTTTATATTAGCGAGGTCATCCTATGAATCCGAAGGCTCTTAGTTTTCCAAAATAATAGAGTAATATTGGAATTCTACGATACGTAGATTGATTATTTTTCTCTACTAAGTTAGATTATTTAGTGTACATAACCCATTTGGTTAACCAAGATAAAATACAGATGATTGAGAGATAACTATAGAGTAATTAGGAAAAGATGTAGTTAATTTCATGGCAGTTAATGATTAACGATAAAGGAAGAGGTGAAAATTTTGGATTGTGTGAAGGTAGGAAAGTTACTTTATGACTTACGTAAAGAGAAAAATATGACGCAAAAACAAGTAGCTGAATTAATGAACATTAGCGATAAGACGATTAGTAAGTGGGAAAGAGGACTAGGGTGCCCTGATGTTTCTTTGCTTCCTGAATTATCACAAATTTTTGGAGTTAGTATAGATGGAATTTTATCCGGAGAACTAAATCAAAATCCGGTAGTAGGAGGAAATATGAGAAGATTAAAATTTTTTGTTTGTTCACAGTGTGGAAATATAATGACGGCAACAGGAGATGCAACAGTATCTTGTTGTGGAAAAACGTTAGAAGCATTAGTGCCTCAAAAAGCAGAAGATGGACATTTATTAAGTATTGAGCCAGTTGAAGATGAACTATATGTAACATCAGATCATGAAATGACAAAAGGTCATTATATTACGTTTATCGCTTATGTAACAGGAGATACTGTAATACTTGGAAAGCAATATCCGGAGTGGAATTTACAATTCCATTTCCATAAGAGAAAACATGGAAAGTTATTCTATTATTGTAGTAATCATGGTTTATATTATCAGGTTATTTAACTGGAATTTCTTTAGAATTAAGAGAAATTACCCCAGTAGTTGAGGAGTGTTCACTATGTTCACACTGGGTTCCCCCCCATCAGTGGAGGAAAGCTAAGAGCCTGTCGTCTACTTAGCATGTGGATCCTATGGTTCATATTATCAGGTTGTATAATTTAATATTTCAAAAAGTAAACACTATTACATTATTTAGGTGTGAAATTGAAAAATAAAAGCTCTAGTTATTCAAATCTTCTCAGTTAGAGAGGAAGAATAAGATAGAGCTTTTTTAGTCATTACAACTTTTAAAAATAAATTCATGGATGACATTTTAGATTCTTTTCATCATAGGCTATTTCATAACTGGATAAGGTTGTCCCATAGGTTGATAAGGTTGATTCATAGGCCAATTTTGTTGTCCCATAGGTTGATAAGGCTGATTCATAGGCCAATTTTGTTGTCCCATAGGGTGATAAGGCTGATTCATAGGCCAATTTTGTTGTCCCATAGGGTGATAAGGCTGATTCATAGGCCAATTTTGTTGTCCCATGGGTTGGTAGGGTTGATTCATAGGCCAATTCGGTTGCCCCATAGGTTGATAAGGTTGTTGAACAACTGGATAGTATTGGGCTCCCATAGGATTGTTCATAATAGGTTGTCCACCGCCTACTCCTTGTGGGATTATGATTCTTTGCTCGGTTTGCTCGGGTACACTTTGAATAGTATAATTTGAATAATTATCAATAGGTGTTGAAAAATTTTCATTATTATAACTCATAGATGAATAAGGTTGATTACTGTACATACCATCATCTCCTAGCTTCATTTCTTGATATATTATGAAATGATAGCCTAATTGTGACATGATTTTAGATATAAATTGAATTATATATAGCCACGCTTAAAAAGCGTGGTTTTTTATTATTTTATACAACAGGAGAGTAGTTGCTTCTTATGTGACTTAGTTACATAACTTTTAGAATATTCAGAATATACTTTAGATATAAAGAGTGCAGGGGATATTTATCGATTGAAGAAAAATTTGTTTAATTTATAAAGCAAATTAAACGATGGGTTCCTTGTGAAAGGAGTTTTAAGATGAGTAAAAAAGTAATTATTGTTGGTGGAGTCGCTGGGGGGGCCTCAACGGCGGCACGTTTACGTCGGCTAGATGAAACAGTAGAAATCATTATGTTTGAAAAAGGGGAATATATTTCATTTGCAAATTGTGGATTACCTTATTATATTGGAGAAGTCATCGATGAACGTGAAAAATTAATTGTTCAAACAGTTGAACAAATGAGTACTAAATTTAAAATAGATATTCGTAATTTAAGTGAAGTTATTAAAATCGACAAAGAAAATAAAGTTGTTACCGTTACAAATCATAAAACAGGTGAAAGTTACGAAGAAACTTACGATGTACTCGTTTTATCACCTGGGGCTCAGCCTATCAAACCAGGGATTTCTGGAATCAACGAATGCAATAATCTATTTACCTTAAGAAATATTCCAGATACAGATCAAATCAAATCATTTGTGGATAACCAAAAACCTAAACATGCTGTTGTCATTGGTGGAGGATTTATTGGTCTGGAGATGGCCGAAAATCTGCATGAAAGAGGGCTTGAAATTACATTGGTTGAAGCAAGTAGTCAAGTCATGGCTCCATTAGATATTGAAATGGTAAGTATAATTCATGAACACTTAGTAGATAAAGGTGTTAAATTAATTTTGAATGATGGAGTTAAATCCTTTGAAAATAACGGTAAAAAAGTTGTGTTAAATAGTGGGCAAGTTATTGAAACTGATTTAATTATCTTATCCATTGGGGTACATCCTGAAACAACGATTGCACGTGAAGCGGGACTTGCTTTAAATGAACGTGGTGCGATTGTTGTTGATAAAAAAATGAAGACAAGTGATGAGTCTATTTACGCATTAGGTGATGCGGTTGAAATCATGGATTTTGTTAATAAACAACCCACGATAATTCCTCTTGCATGGCCAGCTAATCGTCAAGGTCGTATCGTTGCTGATAATATTTGTGGTAAAGAATCGGAATATAAAGGAACACTTGGTTCATCAGTTGCAAAAGTATTTGATTATACAGTTGCAGCAACAGGAAATAACGAAAAAACATTAAAACGATTAAATCTTGAATACAAAGCACTTCACATTCACCCAGGCTCTCATGCAGGTTATTATCCTGGAGCCTTCCCAATCGCGTATAAACTCTTATTCAATCCAACAACAGGACAAATTTATGGTGCTCAAGGAGTTGGAATAGATGGTGTTGAAAAAAGAATCGATGTTATTGCCACAGCTATTAAAGGAAATCTAAACGTTATTGATTTACAAGATGTTGAAGTTTGCTATGCCCCACCATATAACTCAGCTAAAGATGCAGTGAACATGCTAGGGTATTATGCAGAAAATATCATGGATGGCTTAATTGAAACCATTGATTGGAGTGAAGTAAATAGTTTAGATGAAACAACATCAGTTGTTTTAGATGTGCGTGAATCTTTTGAATTAATGACAGGTAAAATTAAAAATTCGATTCATATCCCACTAGGGCAATTAAGAAATCGTTTAAATGAACTTCCAACAGATAAAACTGTTTATGTTACCTGTCAGGTAGGACTACGTGGTTATGTGGCTTGTCGCCTACTTAACCAATATGGATTCAAAGCTAAAAATATTGATGGTGGAGTTAAAACGTATCTAGCGATTGAAAAAGCACAGCAAGCAATAAGTAAGCAGTGGATATCAATTATTAAAAATAAGGAGGTAACGCCAGTGGTATCACAAAATTTAGATGATATGCCTGTCAAAGTAAAATTGAATGCTTGTGGATTACAATGTCCGGGGCCAATTCGTCGAGTATTTGAAGAAATGAATCATATGACAGATGGTGAGATTCTAGAAGTTAAAGCAAGTGATCCTGGTTTTACTAAAGACATTTCATCTTGGTGTGAGAAAACTGGAAATACATTATTAAATTCAGAATTTAATAAAAATGAAAAAAACTTTGTTGCTTATCTTCAAAAAGGAACTCAAGTTTCTCAAACAGCGAATACAAATACCCTCGATAAAAATGGAGCAACACTCGTTGTATTTAGTGGTGATTTAGATAAAGCAATTGCCTCATTTATTATTGCAACAGGGGCTGCCTCAATGGGGAAAGAAGTTACGATGTTCTTCACGTTCTGGGGATTAAATATATTAAAATCTAAAAATAAACCAAAAGTATCGAAAGATACAATGGAAAAAATGTTCGACTTTATGTTACCAGGGAATACAGATAAATTACGATTATCACAAATGAACATGATGGGAATGGGTCCTGCTATGATTAAAAAAATCATGAAAAAACATAATGTTGATGATTTAGAAACATTAATTGAAAATGCCATTAATATGGGAGTAAAAGTTGTTGCCTGTTCTATGAGTATGGAGTTAATGGGAATTAAACAAGAAGAATTTATAAAAGGTGTTGAAATTGGAGGAGTTGCTTCATACTTAGGTGCAGCTGAAGATTCAGGGTTGAACTTGTTTATCTAATGAAGTGAAGGGGTTTATATTTTTCTAAGATTTTTGTTTAAGAAGATAAAGTTCAACACAAGCGAGCAA
This sequence comes from Turicibacter sanguinis, assembly GCF_013046825.1. Lineage (NCBI taxonomy): Bacteria > Bacillati > Bacillota > Erysipelotrichia > Erysipelotrichales > Turicibacteraceae > Turicibacter > Turicibacter sanguinis. The sequence continues at coordinate 1,275,181 of NZ_CP053187.1, forward strand.
TTTAACGAGTAAGACAATTTATGTTGAAAGAGAGGGAGAATAGATAAGAGATGGTGAAGCAACTGTTTCAAGCATAGATCAGTAGAATAAAAGGGTAAGTAAATTATTATATTTCTTTAAGCATTAAAAAAACATAAAAGCGAGTTCATTTGATAGCAAACTCGCTTTTATGTTCTAATCGATGAAAGTTACAACTTCTTCTAATGGCTTACGTTTTGGAGCAGGAGGAGTGTTATCCTCAGGTACTCCAAAAGCGATTAAGCTCATTAATTGATAACCATCTTTTTTAAATCCGATTAAATCTTCAATTTCTTTTTTTGCATGAGTTGGGCCTGTCATATAACAAGTTCCATATCCCATTGCTGTTGCGGCTAGTAAAAAATTTTCAACAGCAGCACCGATTCCTTGTATAGCTGATTGAGGTGCGATAATTTCGGCTAATCGTTCTTCACTCGCACCATTTGCCTTTAAAATATCGTACTCAATCATATCATATTCGTTTCCATAAACAATAATAACGACTGGAGCGTGTTTGAATAGGGTGTAGTATTTTAGTAGGCGCATATATTTTTCACCCTGTTCTTTTGTTGGTGCCAAGTTTGCAATTTGAGTATGACTTTCTGTTACGATGTCACTCATTTGATTAATAATATCTCGATTTTGGAGCACAACAAAATGCCAATTTTGTTGATGTTTAGGCGATGGTGCCTGTGTTGCAGCATCAAGTAATGTTAAGATATCTTCCTTAGGAATCTGGATATCTTTAAATTTACGGATACTTTTTCTATTATAAATAAACTCTAAATTTTTCAACGAAATACCCCCTTTTTAACTATTATTAAAACAGATGTTAATTCAAGATGCAATGCAATCCTCGGATTATAACCCATAATCTGATTATTTTCTACTGCATTCTAGATATAAAAAGAAGACTCAAATTCATTTTATAAAAAATGAGCTTGAGTCTTTTTGTTAAGCAATAAAATTTGAACTACGGTATTCGCGTGGGCAAGTTCCAATGACTTTTTTAAAGATTTTGGAGAAGACTAAAGCATCGGTATATCCAACAGAATGGGAAATCTCTTGAATCGTTAAGTTAGTTTTCCTTAGTAGGTTACATGCTTTATGAATTCTGAAATGAATTAGATAGTTTTTAGGTGAATCAGCCATTAATTCATTGAATAATTTAGTTAAGTATTTTCGATTAATTCCCACATAATTTGAAATTTCTTCAACTGTAATATGGCGTGCGTAATTCGTTTCAATAAATTCAATTGCTTGACGAATATAATCTGATTGTTTACTCATTGTTTGAATTTTAGTTTGATGTGAATGACTATACTCAGCTAATGTCGCAAGTAGTGCATAAAATCCACTTAATGCTTGTAGGTCCATGCTGTGTTTGAATTGCCCTGCTGTCAATATTAGTTCAAAGCAACGTTCAATTGCTTCATGTCGATCACATTTTGAGATTGGTGAACAGGGTGACAAGTTAAGGCGTCCCAAGTAAGAATCAACATGTAGTCCATTAAAAGATACAAAATAATATCCCCATGGATTACTTGGATTCGGTCGATAGGAAACAAGTGAGTGTGGTGGCACTAAAAAACAAGTACCTTCTTTAATTTCATACTCTTGCCCATCAATAATTAAATAACCTTTCCCCTCGTAAACATAATAAAGGCTATAATAATCACGAACTCCAGGCCCCCATGAAGAATTCTTTTCACACTCACCGGTTCCACAGTGATATAGCATAAAATCTAATTTAGTGTAATCTGATTTTGGTTTGAAACAAATCATGATAGCGCTAACCCCTCTATTATGTAGACATTATATCATATTTTTGAGTATTTAGATAATACTATTTGTAAGTGCTTTTATATATAATTAAAAATAACTGGAAAATGCAAGTGCTTTTTTGTATAATAAAAAATAATTAGAAAATGTAAGTGTTTTTATTAAGGGGTATAAAACTTCAAAAAGGAGGACGTTATGTATAGGGCAGATGATTCGCGTTATGGGAAAATGTCATACCACCGATGTGGTAATAGCGGATTAAAATTACCGGCTATTTCACTTGGTCTATGGCACAATTTTGGGGATACGACATCTTATGAAAACAGTCGTGAGATGATTACAACGGCATTTGATCATGGTATTAATCACTTTGATTTAGCCAATAATTATGGACCTCCTGTAGGTGCTGCGGAAATGACTTTTGGTCGTGTTTTAAAGGACGATTTAAAACATTATCGTGATGAGATATTAATTTCAACAAAAGCAGGATATAAAAATTGGGAAGGTCCGTATGGGGATTTTGGTTCTAAAAAACATTTACTGGCCAGTCTTGATCGAAGTTTAAAACGAATGGATTTAGATTATGTGGACATTTTTTATCATCATCGACCAGATAAGGAAACTCCAATTGAAGAAACAATGAGCGCACTCGCTCAGATGGTTAAACAGGGAAAAGCTTTATACATTGGATTATCTAAGTATAATGTGGAGGAAACCAAGGAAGCCTTAGCAATTTTAAAAGATTTAAAAACACCTTGCTTAATTCATCAAACAAATTATTCTATGTTAAATCGTACAAATGAAGAGGGATTATTTGATTTACTTGAAAGAGAAAAGATTGGAGCCATTACGTTTTCCGCAATGGCAGGCGGTAAGTTAACCAATCGATACTTAAATGGAATACCAGAAGATTCTCGTGCTGGAAAGGATGAAATGAAAGCATCAGATATTACGCCTGAATTAATAGCAAAAGTAAAACTATTAAATAAGATAGCACAGAGTAGAGGACAATCTTTGGCCCAAATGGCAGTCTCGTGGGTTTTGAAAAATCAAACAGTGACTTCTGTTATTGTAGGAGCAAGTCGTACGAGCCAGATTATTGATACAAAAGAAGCCGTTCATCAGACAGAGTTTAGTGCAGAAGAGTTAAAAATGATAGACGCTATTCTTTTAGGAAAAATGATCTAATTAATCATAAGAAATGTCTGATGCATCTAATAAATGAAGAGCGATATAATCATCTAAATGTAATTGAATGATTATTAAGTTGTAAAACTGAATATATTTGATGATTTAGACAAATAATGAAGTATTAAAAATAATAGAAGTTATATGGGTGGTAAAAATGAATATTAGACAAGCAACAGAGGCAGATGTATTAGAAGTTGCAAGATTGGCTTTAATGTTATGGCCTGAGCATTCTATGCATGCCATCGCATTAGAAATTTATGAAACAATTAATAGTAAGCAGGGGGCCTTTTTCTTAGCCTATGATGAAGAAGTAAAAGAGGCCGTTGGCTTTTCTCAAGTTTCTTTAAGAAATGATTATGTTGAAGGAACAAAAAATACCCCAGTTGGTTATCTTGAAGGATTATTTGTCTTAGAAGGATACCGTCTAAGAGGAATTGGCCAAGAATTATTAAGGCAATGTGAAGATTGGGCAAGAGCACATGAATGTGAAGAATTTGCAAGTGATTGTGAGTTAAGCAATGTAGAAAGTTTAAACTTCCATAGTCGCGTAGGATTTAAAGAAGCAAATCGAATTATTTGTTTTACAAAGTCATTAGTTGAATAACTATAAAAAGAGGAAGTCCTTTATTAAAATGGGCTTCCTCTTTTTACGTCATCAAAATAGTTAGTAAATAATAAAACAAACACAATAAATAAAATAATGCATATAGCGGCTGTTTTTGCATTAAACTGATTCATCATCTCACTTCCTTCTAAGCGATAAAGTGAATTTGAGTCTCATTAAATTATATGTCAAAAATGAAGAGGAAATGACATTCTATGAACTTAATGATGGAGTAGATGAAAAAAATTAGATGTAATTAATAGATTTTAAATTTTTATTGAGACATAATATACTATAAATTTATCTACTGTACCATTATTAAATTTAACTGATTCTTAACCTTCATTAACGTATAATTAAAATAAAAATTAAGAAGGTGATATGATGAAGATTTTATTAATAGAAGATGAAGAAGATTTAATTGAAGCATTGGCTCACGGATTAAAGAAGAATGGGTATGTTGTAGATATGGCAACAGATGGACGTGATGGGCTCGAACTTTCATATATAAATGATTATGATTTGATTATACTAGACTTGAATTTACCCTCAATGGATGGACTGGATATTTTAACCGAGATTCGAAAACGGGATCAAGAATGTAAAATCTTGACTTTATCAGCACGTTCTGATTATTCGCAGCGCATTGAAGGTCTTGATAAAGGAGCAAATGATTATTTAGTTAAACCGTTTGATTTTGGAGAATTATTAGCACGTACACGGGCCTTATTACGACGAACATTTATTCAACAAAATACACAACTAAAGCACGGTGATTTAATAATCGATACAGCAAAAAGATGTGTGATGTATCATCAACAACCTGTTGAGTTATCACCAAAGGAGTTTGCCATTCTTGAATATTTAATGCTTCATAAAGGTCGAGCGGTTAGTGCGGAGGAAATTATGGAGCATGTCTGGCATAGCGATAATGATATGTTTTCGAATGCAGTCAAGGTACACATTAGCACGTTGCGTAAAAAATTAAGTGTTTATAGTAAAGAAGACATCATTTTAAATATTAGGGGTGCCGGTTATATTATTCATGAAAGAGGTGATTCAGATGTTTAAAAATATATCACTTCGAATCCAAATGACGATTTTAACAACATTGATTTTAGTTATTGTATCCGTTATTTTAACAGTGACATCTGTTTATAATGTAAATCAAACTCTAGTTGCCCCTATGTATTCAGCTCTAACAACAGCCCCAAGCTTTATTGAATCTGGACAGTATTTGGATTCAACGAACCCATACATGTATGAGATAGATCAATCTATTGAATTTATGATGCCTGTAGAATCAATAGTGAGTCTGTCTTATGCGGAGGAAGTAATTGCCGCTGGAACAAGTAGTTTTAGGTTATCGGCATTTGGTTCTATGATTTTAATTATTATTGTGGCAGCAGGATTTATTTATTATGTTCTTGGAAAATTTCTAAATCCTGTAAAACAGTTAAGTGATGAAATAGAATTAATAAATGAAAAACGTCTTTCTCAACGATTAATCGGATTTAATACATCGGGGGAGTTACAAGAGTTATCGCATTCTTTTAATATGATGTTAGATCGATTAGATCGTGCTTTTGAATCACAAAAGCGATTTTCATCGGATGCTGCACATGAATTAAAGACACCGCTAACGGTCCTTAAAACAAAACTAGATGTATTAGAAATGGATGCCAATGTGGAAATAGACGATTATCAAAACTTCGTAGAGGTGGCGAAAAAGCAAACAGAACGAATGATTAATTTAGTTGATCATTTGTTTATTTTATCCGCTCAACAAGATTATGAATTAAGTGATGAGGTTTATTTAGACTATGTATTTATTGATATTTTAGAAGATTTAAAGACTGCTATTGAATCTAAAAATTTAACAGTAGAGTATGAACCATGTGATATCACGATGACCTCTAATCAGATTATGTTAACGCATGCTTTTTCTAATTTAATTCAAAATGCGATTAAGTATAATCATGATAAAGGGTCGATTGCTATTAGAACAAGTGTAGAAGAACAATCTTTGATAGTTGAGGTCATAGATACTGGAATTGGAATTCCAAAGGAACAGTCAGAACATATTTTTAATGCTTTTTATTGTGTTGATCCGTCACGTTCGCGTAAATTTGGTGGCGCAGGTCTTGGGCTTGCTATTACAAAAGATGTGATTGAGCGTCACCAAGGAACGATTGAATATTTACCGAATCCAGATGGAGGAAGTATTTTTAAAGTTATATTACCGATTTAAAAATCTCTATTTCAATATAGAGATTTTTTTGGTTTAAATAGCTCTTAACCAAATCTTAACCAAGTATTTGTTAAGATAGGTGTGTAAAAGCGAGAGAGAATTTAAGATGGAAATATAAGAGGAGAGGAATTATGAAGAAGAAAGTGTCTAAAAAGAAAATCATTAGTCTAGCTAGCCTTATCTTAGTCATTTGTATTATTAGTGGTGTCACACTTGCAAATGCAAATAAAGATGAAGAGTTCGTAGAACCAATTAGAGAGTATCCAGTAAGTCGAGGTGACATCGTAGCGGGATTCAATGGAGCAGGAAGTTTAAAGCTCGAGGCAAAAGATTATAATTTTTCCGAACCGGTTATGGTGGAAGAGTTTTTTGTAAAGGTAGGAGATGCGATTAAAGCAGGAGATCCTCTTGCTAAGATTTCAGGTGAAGCAATCCAAAAGCAGTTAGAAGATTTAAATGAACAATTAACTAAAGCAAATATGGCATTAGAGCAAGCCAAGAATGCTAAGGAACTCAATATTTTAAATAATGAAAAATCGTGGAACCAGGTTACACAATCTAGTCAGGAACAATATAACAGTGAGAAATCTGTTGTTGAATCAGAACTTAAAAAATTGGATGAGCAGTTAGCAAATATTCAAACTAAAAAGCATGAAATTACGCAAAAGATTAATGAGTTAGAAGTAACTCAGGTACAAGCTAACAATGAAGCACCTGATTTAGAGGAGGAAGGAACTAATCCTGAAATCTTATTAAATTCTGATGAAGAACTTCAACAGTTAAGACAGCAATTATCGGATTTAGAACAACAAGAAGAAAGCGTCAGAGCACAAATTAACGATGCGATTGCTCGTAAAAATGATATAGATTGGCGTCGTGATAAGGAAGTGCAAAAAGAACAACAGGAAGCATCAAGTAATAAACAAATAAATGATAAAACATTGATTGAGATGGATCAATCAATTCAGTTAGCTTCTATGGAAGTGGAGAAAATTCAAAAAGAAATTTCTAAAGTAAAAGAATTAAGTGAAAATAATACCTTAGTATCGGATGTAGACGGAATTGTAACATCGCTTGGGTATACATCAAATACGATGACTTCAACTGATAAGCCAGTCGTTACGATTGGAACATTAGATATGGTGACAGCTGTAATTGGGGTATCACAAAATGATGTCAATAAATTAGAAGAAGGACAAGTTGTTCAATTAGAGGTAAATGCATATCCTGGTGAAAAGTTAATGGCTAAAGTAAAGTCTATTAATTATGTCCCTAGTAATGAAGGTGGATCAGTTGTTTATAAGGTAACTGTTGAACTAGATTCGACTGAACGTGCACTTCTTGAAGGAATGACGGTAAATGCAAAGTTCATCATTAAAGAAGTGAAGGATGTTTTAATATTATCTAATAAGGCCATTACGTTAGTTGATGGAAAACAGATGGTAAAGGTAAAACGTGAAGATGGAACAATTGAAGACGTTGAGATTACAACGGGGTTTTCTGATGGTCGTGTCAGTGAAATTAAAAATGGTTTAAGTGAAGGTGACATTGTTGTAGTAGGAGGTTAAAAAGATGAAGTTATTAGAAATGCTACGCATCGTTATGATTAACATTCTACAAAACAAAGTAAAAGTAATGTTAACTTCAATTGGAATTATTGTGGGATCGGTCACGATTGTCATGGTTATTGCCATTGGTCGTGGGGGAGAAGAAGAAGTAAAGGCACAGTTTAGTGGGTTAAGTGCCGAAACTGTTTATGTTAATTTGGATTACATGAAGATAGGAAATAAAGATTTTAGTGAAATTCCTAAATTAACACAAGATCTTATGGAACAGATGATGGATGAAAGCCAGACACTTAAGGGTATTTATTTAAGGGGGGATGCTTATAGCGAAGTAACGTTAAATGGAAAAACTGAATATATTTCCGTGACTGGAGTGACAGAAGGATATTCATTAGTTTCAAATCTTGAAACAGCTTATGGTGAGAATATTTCTGAATTTGATGTTGAAGAAATGACGAGTGTAGCGGTTATTGGTGAGGGCATTGCAAAGAAATATTATCCTAATGTAGAAGAAGCTATTGGGAGTACGATTAGAATTGGAGATAAAGCATTTACGATTATCGGAATATTAGAACGAAAAGGAGATGGACTTCAAGGATTAAGTGCAGATGATACGATTTTCATTCCATTTACAACAGCAGAGCAATCAATTCTTAATGAGTATACAATGCCTCAAATTGTCGCTTTATCTAAAGACTTATCAACCGTTAAGTTTTCGATGAAAGAGATGAAAAGTACACTAAACTATGTTTTAGATGATGGTAGTTATTACACGTTAGAAGATGCAGGAAGTCGTATTGAAGCTGCCACTCAATCAGCAGGAACGATGAATATGCTACTGATTGCAATGGCGACGATTGTCTTTATTGTGGGTGGAATTGGAATCATGAACGTTTTATTCTTATCCATTAAAGAAAGAACGAAAGAAATAGGAATTTTAAAAGCGTTAGGAAGTTCGAAAGAAGAGATTTTACTACAATTCCTTTTTGAATCAGTGATTATTAGTACGTTTGGTGGCATTATGGGAGTGCTACTTAGCTATCTATTAATGCCATTGATGAAATATACGAATACACCCGTATCACCTTCGATTGAAGGGCAAATTATTGCGATTATATTTGCAATGATTACAGGAACCCTTTTCGGACTATATCCAGCATATAAAGCATCACAATTAAAACCAATCGAAGCATTGTCATATGAGTAGAAACATTGTAATTCGGGTAAACAATGTACCAAAAATAATAAAAATGAGAGGAAGATAAAGATGAAAAAGATAGTAATGACAACAGTTAGTACAATGGTATTAGTAGGTTTAGTAGGATGTGGGTCTAACATACCAACAGACAAGGAGACACCTAAACAAGAAGTAGCAGGTGAAGGGACAGTTATATCACCTGGCGATAATGAAACAGCAGATTTTCAAAATGTAACGCAAGTTTATGGAAAAGTTAAAAGTATTATTGGAAATGAAATTGAAGTGAGTTTAGCTAAAAACCCATTTGAACTTTCGGAGGAGGAGTTAGAGGCATTAGAGGGAGAAATTGAATTAGAAGGCGGAATGGAAATAGGACAGGCTGTTACTGTCACCGATAGTATTGCTGCTATGCCATCAGATGTTGAAGGTGGAAATTTTAGTTTACTGATAGGAGAACAGGAACCTTTAGAGTTAGAGTATACAGGTGAAACAAAAAGCTTTACAATTCCAACGGGAACGACTATTTTAAACTATTTAACCGGTGGAGAGGGAAGTATTAATGATATTAAAGAAGGATCGGTTATTGCGATTGCGATGGATGGAGAAGAGGACAATCAAAAAGTATTTGCAGTAGATATTATGGAGTAGACATATGGAAACTTTAATTCAATTAAAAGATATTAATAAATCATATGGACTATTAGATAAGTCACTTCATGTTTTGAAAAACATTGATTTTGAGGTAAAGAAGGGTGAGTTTGTTTCGATACTTGGGGCATCTGGATCAGGAAAATCAACTTTAATGAATATACTAGGTGGGATGGATACTCTAGATGAAGGGCAATATTTCATTGATGGACAAGCAGTACATGACTGTGATGATCATGATTTAGCCTTAATTCGTAATCAATATATAGGCTTTATCTTTCAACGGTATCATCTAATTCCACAATATACAGTTTTACAGAATGTGATTATGCCCTTACTGATTAGAGGAATGTCGAGACATGAGGCAACTGAGGTGGCAATGGAAAGTATTAAGATGGTCGGGTTAGGGGATAGAATCGCTCATAAACCAAATGAACTTTCTGGAGGTCAGCAACAACGTGTTGCAATTGCACGAGCACTTGTAACTAAACCTTCTTTATTATTAGCAGATGAACCAACAGGGGCATTAGATTCACAGACGGGAAAAGAAATATTAGAATTATTTAAGGATTTAAATGAAGCAGGAAATACCATTGTGATGATTACGCATGATAAAAATGTAGCTAACTCTAGCAAAAGAATCGTTTATTTAAATGATGGTGTATTAAGTGAATAAAAAAGCTGTCCTTTAATTTGGCAGCTTTTTTTTAATATTTCAAGACGTTAAATACTATAGAAATCGAAAGACTCCAAGAATGTAGGTGGTAGGAAATACTAGAATGTTAGGAATAAAAATAACAATGCCAAACTAGAATTGCGATTACGATTTCATGCCGATATATTTTTAAAATCATAAAATGTTTTGAATGCAATTTAAGATCATTTTGATGATAAATTAAGCATAATAAACCTATCTCAATCAGGACAAAAAATAATTCTTCCATCAAAGAACAAGTAAAATCCTAATATTGAAAGTATGATAGGATGTTTCATTTCTTTATTTCATTTCATGTGGAATTATTTTATCAAATGAAACAAAAAAAGACGATTAAACGTCTTTCTTTGAGTTCATTGTATAATGTTTTAAGAACCAATATAAATGATAAAAAACAGCAATTAAGTAAGCAAAGTAAGCAATCTTTGTTAAGAAAAATGAGTCAATGACACTACAAACACATACAATTGCAGCAGTTGTCCATTCATGTTTATAAAGAGATTGATAGTTTGTTTTATCTCTTATTTGTTCAATTGCTTTTTTACGTTTAATTAAGAAATAAATACCAATTGCCATAAAGAAAAAGATAATCAATAACTCTACTATCAATGCTGTCATTCCTTGATTGGCATAACTTCCTAATTTTGATAAAGAATATAAACTACTGAAAAAGAATATATAAAACCATAATGTTAATTTTTGAATTTTAATTGGCATAAAATGTCCTCCTTTGTCCTTCGTCATTATACTATAAAATAGCACAAAAAAGGTGTTTTCGTATAGAAAACACCTTTTTGTAATCCAATCGATACCCACTACATTTAGACCACAATCGTATTTAAACATCCAACTTCATGAGCGATATTTTCAAGATGAGCCATCATCTTATCACTTGGTGTTTGCATGTTCAATGAATTCTTTCTAACTCCGAGGTTACGGTACTTAATCAGCTTATATCTGATATCATGTCCGCTAATACGAATGGCTACCTCACGAATCGTTTCCTCATTATCAAAAAGTTCTGGAACGATAACGGTACGAACTTCATAAAGTTTTTTTGTTTTGATTAAGTAGTCTAAATTTTTTAATACCATATCATTGGGTGCCTTAATGTATTTTTTGTGGATGACTGAATCCCATACTTTAACATCAAGCATGACACCATCTGTTAACGACATTAAGTCATGTTGAAGAGACAAATCAGTCGAACCATTTGTATCAATGAAGCAAGTTAATCCCGCTTCTTTTGCTTTTTTGAAAAGTTCAATTAGGAAAGGAGCTTGTAGGGTACATTCTCCCCCCGATACTGTAATCCCTTGAATAAATGGGCGATAATTCATGATGTCGTTCATAATGTCATCAGCAGTCAGTAATTTATATTTTGGGGTACTATTACGATGACATTTTTTTGTACAGGCATCACATTCCACACATTTTGAAACATCGAATTTAACGAGACGATCCACGCGAGATAAAGCTTGAACAGGGCAGGCACTTACACACATACTGCAATTAATACAGTGATTAATTGTTTCAGGATTATGACAATAAACACAGTCAAAATTACATCCTTGTAAGAAGATAGCTGTTCGATTACCAGGACCATCCACGGAACTAAATGGGATAATCTTATTTAGGTATCCCTTCATTATCGTACCTTGCGATCGTAAACTTTACCGTTACGAACTTGTCCTTGACCTAAAACAACCGTATCTTGTAATGTTGCAATTCCTTGATCTAATTTTGCGATTTCGCTACGTTTAACAAGGTATCCTGTAATACGAATCACATCAGCATCTGATGAGTATAATGAGAAGTAGCGCATTCCCTCTTTGAAAGCCCCTTGAATAATATTCAAGATAAATTCAGGGTTGTTCGCGGCATTTAATTCGAATGGGAAGATATCCCCAGTTCCAGAAGGAAAGTATTTATGGAATCGAGCTGTTTGTTTTAAGTGTTTCCAAAGCTCTGGTTCTTCACCAATAGGAATACGAGCACCCGGACTTGTATTAATATCATCTCCGATACCTACTTGAGCGTGAAGTAATAAACGCTCATTAGTCACTGTACAATGCTTACTTTCAAAGTTTTTAATGAAATCTTCCATTGTATCCATGATGCGAACTCCTAAATCATCAGCAACTTTCGAATGTCCGAATTTATCTTCTAATTTTTCTGCTTTTAATAAGATGTTGACACATTCAGCAAGTCCAACAAGTCCAAACATTGAAGTAAAGCGATCTTTAGAGATAAATCCTTCTGTTACTAAGAAGTTTGTTTCAAAGAATGTACTTTCTTCTACAATGTAGCGGATACGTTCGTTAATATAGTTAGCCATGCAAGTCATTGCATGAGGTAATTTATTATTCATGAAATCTTCAATGTCAGATGCAGTTTCAGCTAGCTTTGATAAACGCATACGAACTAGTGTATGGGCCCCTCCGCCAACATGAAGTCCATTATAGCAGCTTGCAATCCCATAGTCACCTAAATCTTCTGTAAACATTGCATGATTTGCAAAGCTTGGTTTAGCCGTTTTTAAAGCAGTTTTAATCGCTTCAATCGCTAAGTCATCTGGTGTTTCTTCACTATACTTTAATGTTAAGTTTGGAATCGCGTTTTCAAGTTCACGCTCAACCTCTAAAATGATTTTAGCAGCACGAGTTGGTTTTGGCCCTAAGTTAGCATGGCAGAATGAATCTGTAATCGTGCGGTCTAATTGTGTTAAGAATAAGCGAATTGCTAATTTTGCTTCTTCTTCATCTACAATGAATGGCTCTAATAAGTAATCGATATTTCCAATGTAAACTGGCATCGTCGTAATAGATGGAACATGTTTATAGAAAATTAATAAGTAGTTTGTTGCTTCCCAAATATTTGTCGGTGGCTCTAATTGTAAGAATTTTGAACCTTCTTTCATGAACTTTTCATAGTTAGGAAGGATATATCGTGGTCGGTAAGGGACGTTTCCTTCAAATAAATCACAGATAATCCCTGCATCACGTAATTTTTGAGTTTCTTCTGAAATATTTAAAACTTCAACACTGTTTTCTGCAAAACGTGCTAAAGATACAACTTTTTGTTCGAATGTTAATGTTTTATCTTTAACGATTTGTTCAACACCGTTCATACTCTCACCTCATAGATTATTTTCTTACATGATGTCATTACTTGACGATTTGTGTAAGAGTTCATTATAACATGTTTGAAAGCAGCTAGACTACAGTAGATTTTAACTAATCTTTACATTTAATCCACAGAATGGTCACAAAAAATGTAAGCGTTAAAATATAATTGAATAGATAGTGAGACTACAGGGGAGGGGATAGTTTTGAAGAAAGTATTAGTGATTGGCGGAACAACATTCGATTCGATTGTTTATTTAGATAAATTGCCACAAGGTCAGCCACAAACATTATTTGCGAGCTCACCACTTAATGAAACATTAGGTTCAACAGGAGCGGGGAAAGCTTTAAATTTAACAAAACTCGGGATTGATACGACGCTTCATTCAGTTATCGGAGACGATGAATATGGTCATAAAATTATTCGAAAATTAAAAGACGCTGGTGTAAATTTTGAGTACGACTTTGATCCACTCGGAACAGAGAGACATGTAAATTTACTTGATCCACTTGGACAACGAATTTCTATTTTTGTGACACAAGGTTCTGCTCAACCAGCATTAGATTTAGAGCGCTTAGAGAAATTAATTATGGAATGTGATATCGTCGTTTTAAATATCATCAGTTACACAAAACAGCTCATCAAACTTATCGAAAAACATCAAAAACCAATATGGACTGATTTACATGATTATAATCTGGAAAATCAATATCACCAACCATACATTGAAGCAGCTAATTACATCTTTGTTAGCTCAGATAATTTACCAGAATATCATGAAACGATGTTGCAATGGATGAGTCAGGGGAAAGAATTAATTGTTTGTACACATGGTAGTGGTGGGGCAACAGCCCTAACGAAAACGGGCGAATGGATTGAACTTCCGATTATTTCTGATTATAAATTTAAAGATGCGAACGGTGCAGGTGATAGTTTCTTTAGTGGTTTTTTATATGCGTATTTGAATGGGAAATCAATAATAGACTGTATGAAATATGCTACTATTTTAGGGGGACTTTGCATTAGCTCATATGAACTAGCGCATGAAAAATTAAGTGCAGAGTTAGTAGAACAGCACTTTTTAAAATATTATAATTTACATTTATAGGTGATAAATCTATAATCTAGTTAACTATAAAGATAAAATTAAAAAGGAGACGATTTCTAATGAATACATTTAATGTGCAATTAAATAATTGGCGTAACTGGTCATACTAGACAGGTTTGTATTCTTAGATTGAAGTCATTCATCATAGATACAAGCCGTATACGGTAGTATCTATGATGACCAAATATATTTTTCGTGGTCACATAGAGTTTAAACAATGTGACCTTTTTATTATCCTAGGCAAAAAGGGTCACATTGTAACTTCAATGTGGCCCTTTTAATTTTATCGTTATAGTTGTGAAAGGAGAAAAATCATGTCAGTTAACAATAAACGAGAAACATTTAGTTCCAAATTTGGCTTTTTGATTTCATGTGTTGGAGCCGCACTTGGACTCGGGAATATATGGTTATTCTCATATCGCTTAGGCGCTTATGGAGGAGCTGCATTTTTAATTCCATATTTCATCTTTATTTTTATATTAGGAACAACTGGACTTATTACGGAGTTTTCATTCGGACGACTTTTTAAGGCAGGAGCACCGACTGGAATTCGTGAAATATTTAGATCGCGTAAACTAAAAGGTGCAAAAATAATTTCTTTAATACCAGTGCTTGGGGTAGCAGGAGTTTTCATGTTTTACTCTGTTGTAGTCGGGTGGATATTAAAATACTTTATATTAAGTGTAACAGGAGAGTTAATGACTTTGGATGCTACCGCATTTTTTAATCAATTTGCTGGTTCAACATCATCCGTTATTTGGTTAATTATCGCCATGTTAACAACTGTTTTAATTGTGAAAATAGGTGTTGCAAAAGGCATTGAAAAACTAAATAAAATTGCCATGCCACTTCTTTTAATCCTATTTATCATTTTAATTATTCGTTCTGTCACATTACCTGGAGCGGAAGTTGGAATCGAATACTTATTAAAACCAAGATGGGAGTATTTATTAAAAGTTGATACTTGGGTAATAGCCCTTGGGCAGGCCTTTTTCTCGGTTTCTCTGAGTGGATGTTCATTGGTTGTTTATGGAAGTTATACAAATGATGGATATGATATTGTTTCAGCATCATTTCAAATGGCTATCTTTGATACAATAGCCGCTTTACTAGCATCATTTATCATCGTTCCAGCGACCTTTGCTTTCGGATTTGATCCGGCATCAGGACCCGCGTTACTTTTCATTACATTACCTGCGATTTTTAAAGTGATGCCATATGGAAATATTATGGCTATTATCTTTTTCTTAAGTATTATCTTTGCTGCTATTTCCTCATCAATTGGGATGTTAGAGGGACCTGTTGAAGCGTTAATGACAAGTAGACATTTATCCCGTGCAAAATCAACCATTATCATCTCATTGATTTGCTTACTGCTTGCGATACCATTAGCTGTTAATATGGAATGGTTTAATTTGTTTGCAGACTTTATAACGATTATTTTATCCCCAGTTGGCACAATGATTACAGCAATTGCATTCTTTTACTTATACAAAGGGGATATTTTAGACGAAGTTAATAAAGGTGCTAAATACTCATTAGGAAAATCATTTGTTTATTTTGGAAAATTAATTTTCGTGCCAATGACAATCCTTGTTATTTTATTGGGGATTATTTACGGAGGTATCGGTTAATAAATGGAATAAACTGTAATAAATGTGTTTGAGATGTGTTGACAATGTGTACATGAGGTGATAACATACTCCTAACACATCATTTAAATTCGTTGAAGAGAAAGAGTAAGTTAGTTTAATATCTCACAGAGAGTCGATGTTAGCTGAGAATCGATGGTCATGAATTAACTGAAAATCATCTCGAAGAAGTAAGGCTGAAATAAAAGTAAGTCTTATCGGGTCTCTTTTCCCGTTATCAAATAAAGTCATTAAAGCCTGATAAAAGGTGAGATGAGTAGAGTGCTATAGTCTTTTTTAGATTATAGAATTTGGGTGGTACCACGGAGAATTTTCGTCCCTTGATTAATCAAGGGGCTTTTTTTATGTGGAATTACCCCATTAGAGGAGGGGAGCTAAGAGCCTAACGGCTACTTAGCATGGGGGCCCAGGGGCTTTTTTTATATTTAGAATTACCCCATTGGTTGAGTAAACCTCTCTATGAGAGGATAAGGACTCCAGGGGATTTTATTACCTGCTAGAGGAGGATAGTTGAGAGTCTAATAGCTACTTGGCATGATGATATGTGTTTTTATTTGAAAGGGGGAATTTTTATGGAGTCAGATATTTGTGGTGATATTAGAAATTGAAAGTGTTTATATGGAGTTATGTTATTAAAGGGGGATTTCCCTACACAAGAAGGAGACGATTTAATGAATAAGTTATCAAGAAAAGATTTATTGTTAGTTGGTTTGATGTTATTTTCTTTATTCTTTGGAGCAGGAAATTTAATTTTTCCACCGTTTTTAGGTCAGTCAGCGGGGGTTAATACATGGATATCGATGCTTGGTTTTTTTATTACAGCTGTAGGATTTCCGGTTCTTGGAGTTGTGGCAGTTGCAAAATCTAAGGGGCTATATAATTTAGCAAATCGTGTGAATCCTGTTTTTGCGTCAGTTTTTACTGTATTAATTTATTTATCAATTGGTCCTGGACTTGGGATTCCACGTGCAGGAAGTTTACCGTTTGAAATGGCAGTCTCACCTTATTTACCAGAGTATTTCTCGGTTGCATTAGCGCGTTTATTATTTACAGCAGTTTTCTTTGTTATTGCGTATTGGTTATCCTTAACGCCAACAAAGTTAGTAGATCGAATGGGGAAAGTTTTGACACCAACCTTATTAATCTTAATTTCTTTGATTGTTTTAGGGGCTATTTTAAAACCACTAGGAACTTACGGAGTTGCAACAGGTAATTATAAAAGTTCTGCGTTTGTTCAAGGGTTTTTAGATGGATACTTAACTATGGATACGATCGCAGCATTAAATTTTGGAATTGTGATTGCATTAGCAATTAAGTCAAAAGGACTAGAAGATGAAAAAGCGATTGTCAGTACAACGGTTAAAGCAGGAATTTTTGCCGGAATTTTATTAATTTTAATTTATTCAATTCTAGGCCATTTAGGTGCGATGAGTGGGGGCTTATACGGAGCGACTGAAAATGGAGCTCAAACATTAACTAATGTCATGACTTATATCTTTGGTCAACCGGGAGCGATTCTTTTAGCCATTGTCTTTACATTAGCTTGTTTAACAACATGTGTTGGATTAATTACATCTTGTGGACAATATTTTGCAACGTTAACACCTAAATTAACTTATCAACATTGGGCGGCTATTTTATCGTTAGTGAGCATGGTGTTAGCGAATATGGGATTAAATCAAATTTTAGGAATCTCAGTTCCAATCTTAAATGCTATCTATCCAGTTGCCATTATGCTAATCATCTTAGCCATGGTCAATCGCGTTATCAATGGAAGCCGTGCTGTCTATAGCTTAACTATTTTATTCACCGCCACAATTAGTATTTTAGATGCTTTAGGCCAAGTTGGGTTACAGTTTGGATTTGTTTCGACGCTATTAAAAAAATTACCTCTTTATGAACAAGGATTAGGATGGGTAATTCCAGCCCTTCTTGGATTGGTTATCGGGGGTTTATATGAGTTTATATCGAGTAAACAAACAGAATCAGTTTCAGACTATTTAGCAGAATAATAAGTGAGGAGGCCATGCCTCCTTTTAAATTTAACAAAAATTCCCCCTCCTTTTTACATGGTCTATTTTGTGGTATATTGATAGTAGGTGAAGAATTAGGAGGGAATAACTATTGAAATGTAAACACTGTGATTTCGAGAACTTAGATCAGGCTACGTATTGTAGTGGATGTGGAAAGCCATTAAATGAATCTAATGATGTCGTGACACAATCTAAAAATTTTGAAACGAAAAATAGACGAATTTTAATTAGCGTTATGAGTATATTAGGAATAGGGTTAGCAATGATCATCGCATGGATGATTCTTAGACCCAATCAACTTGAACTTGCAAAAGAAGCCTATCAATCAGATGATTTAACAGCTTACGAAAATGTTGAAAGTAAGCTTTCAAAAGAACAAAAAACTGAATTTGATGCATACCTGATTGAAGAAGCTCAATCAATTTTTGATGCTTTTAAATCAGATGGATTATTTTATAAAGAAGCTGTTCGTCGACTTGAAAAAATTAAGTTATATGTTATTCAAACAGATGAAGTCAATACCATTATGACTCAATTAGAATCGTTAAATAGTTCACGCCAAGCATATAATGAAGGAAAGTCATGGATTGAGGCAAAAGAGTGGGACAATGCTAAAGCTTCATTTGAAGCCGTATTACCATTAGATCCAAATTACGATTTTGCACTTCGTTATTTAGAATCGATTCAAAGATGGCAACTACAAGAAATAGGAGCAAAGGCATTAGATTATCTAGAACAAGAAGACTATGAGAAAGCCGTGAATGAAATTATGAAAGGCTTAGAAATTGATCCAACTAATGAAACGTTATTGAATATTAAACAAACAATTCAAGATGCGTTAAACACTCCTCCAGTTATTGAAGAGGCACCACAGGAGCAACCTAAAGGATTAGGAGAAATGATTAAAGACGGACTTCAAGCAATTGGAGATGGAATCAAATCATTCTTTGATGGTAGCTGGCTTGAAAATTAAAGATGAAAAATAGCATGATCTAAAAGCTTTAGAATTTTGTTACAATACTTATATTAAAAAATCCCTTCTCAAAAATAGAGAAGGGATTTTTTAATATAAGTCCAGATAAGTTTTTCACACTTGGAAAACTTTTAACTGGACTATAGTGATGCCTAAGGATCAAAAAGACTTCAGTACTGAGACTCATTTATAATAGTGAAATACATTTCTGTTTCTATATAGAATAACTCTTATCTTGGTTATTTAATACTCATTAAATGTCTGATAATATTCAATTCGATTATATTTTGGGTCGTCTGATTGGAAATGGATATATATTGGTGCAGAGTTGAATTGTGGATAAACGGTAAAGAGATAGGGGTCTCCATATTTAATAGCTTTGAGTGCGGTAGGTAGTTCCTTAATAAATATTTCATTTCGGCGTGCGGTAGATTTTGTCCCGTCTTCACCGTCTAATCGAACATAAACATAAAAATAATAGTTTTGAAAGTCTTTTGTTGTCCATTCTCCAAGTACTTCATCACGCATAGCAGTTAATTTATCGTAAGCATAGTCAGAGCTAATGACTAGAAATAGGTCGCCTGTTTCATCGGAATGCGTTAATGTGTATCGTCTAGGATTTAATTGATTTAAATTGCGTAATTGATAGTTAATCCACAGTTTATCTGGGGTAAAATTACGCATTATATCGCCTCCAATATAGATTTCAATCTAACTTTTACATCTACTTGCTGAGTAAATCGAAGCATAGTAGTCAGTTATCCTGAGTTTACTCATCGCAAATCACAACTCTTTGTTACAGTTCGAAAAGAATGCAGTCAATTTTTCAATTCTATCTTTTCTTCACTTGAGAGAGTTAAGCAGGATTTTCAATCTTTTAGATGGCTCTAACTGAATGTAAGTGAAGTTTAGACCATCTTATCCAGACAAAGTTATTCTTACTTGGTTTTTAAGTATAGAATAACTTTGTCTGGGGTGAATTAATCTAGCTTCGAGTCCCATCCAGACTATAAAGTCTCTCAATTGTACACTGACAAAACCGTGTCAGCGACAATTGAATAAGACTTTTACGTTTGGATAACCGGGACTCTCAGCTTTTTTGATAATACATTATATGCGATTGACTCATAGTATGATTTTAAATATCCATAATAAAGTTGAAATGGAGGTCATATTATGAGTCAATTTTATAAGTTAAATGAGTTAAAAGAAGCAAAGCAATTAATTGCAAACAATCCTAGGTTTCGTACGGTTTGTTTTAATTTTGAAGTTGGAAAGGGACTTCCAAAGCATAGCCATAACGGATATGCAACGATTCATGTTATTAAAGGTGAAATCAGCATGAGTTTTAGTAATGGTGAAAGCTATGAGTTGAATAGTGGTGACTTTTTAGAGTTTGATGCTCGTATTGAACATGATGTTTTAGCAACGCTAGAAAGTCAGGTATTAGTTACAATTTCTGCATCATTAGAATAATAAGGAAATGATTATGAAGAAAATCATCCTACTATTTTTGATGGTAATGATTCAATCTTACTCAGTGTTGGCCCAGTCAGCGGTTGTTGCGATGACTGAGAATCAAGTCGTCATGATTAATTTAGAAAACAATAAGACTACTATCTTGAATCAAGGGGATAAATTTCTTAAACCTCTTATATCAGAAAGTAAATCGTATGTTGCCTATCAAGATGAAAAATCCAATTTATATATATCGTCACTTGTTAATAATGAAGAAATGTTAATTAAAGTGGAGGGTGTTAAAGATTATATCTGGCATGAAAATCAGTTAATCTTCTCAAAGAATGAAGGGAATGTGTATCAATTTAATCTAGAGACTCATGAATTTTCACTCTTTCTTGAAAGAGCAGGGTATGTATACGATGAATTGAAGATGAATAATCAGGGCGTCCTATTTGCGAAGAAATATGCTATTGTGCCTGATTATAATTGGCCGATTGGGATTGTAGAATATGATTCAAAGAGTCTTGATGAATCAATTTTAATTGGTTATGAACCTGTGACGAAAACATCGATTGGTTTTAACCCTTCAATTGCAAAACTCTCTTCAGATGGAAAGTTGATCTATATTTGGTGTAAGCCAAATTCAGGATCAATCACAGCAGATGGTGTTAATTTAGGGATGTATGATACGTCTAATGATACATTTATAAAATTTAATCAGATTACAATGCTAGTTTATCTCGACAATTTAGCGATTAATCCGATATCCAATGATGTGGTCGCCCTTATAGAAGGTGAAGGCCGAGTTATGAATGAGAATAAGCATCTCTATTTTTTTAAGGTTAAAAGTCAAGAAATGATTCCAATATTATCAAATGAAATGACAGCCATGAGTCCTATATTTTCATTTGATGGTTCTAAGTTATATTATTCAGCGGGATTAGAAGCACCGAAAGAATATAAACCATTTGAACTTGGCAGTAATCATCTTTATGTCTATGATTTAACCACTAAGAAATCAACACAACTAACCCAAAGTAAAAAAACTTTTGATTTTTATCCACAAGAAATTGAAAATAATGAGTTAGTGTTTCTACAATTTGTAGGGAAAGATAAATTAAACTTAGTACGACGATTAGCCGATGGAAAAGAAGTCACATTACTTGAAAATTTAAACACGAATTTTCAATATTATGGTCATTTAGAAGGAAATCAAATTTTAGATGTAAAAAAATAAAACGCAAGACGTGATTCCGTCTTGCGTTTTATTCTGTTTCATAGCCCCCATCATTGATTCCATCTAAATCATATATCTTGGTGTAAAAGTAGGGGATTCTAGCAGCAATGAATATAAATAGGAAGGTAGCTTTGATATGACAAGAATTCATTATAGAAACTATATATAATTAAAATGAGAGAAGCGGATTAGGATAATCTTGATTTTATATGATATTTTTAGAATCATTTTTAAACCCCTTGATTTAGAAAACGATTTCAATTAAAATAGAAGTATGATGAAATTGGTATATACCATTTTAAATTGTCATATAAGTAAACACTGAAAGAGGCGGATAAATAGTGAAGAAAGTGGATAAGAACTCAAAAGTTCCACTTCATATTCAGCTCTCTTCTATTATTAAAGAGATGATTGAAACAGAAGAATTAAAAGAGGGAAGTTTTTTAATGTCTGAACGAGACATTTGTAAGCATCAAGAAATTAGTAGAATGACTGTTAACAAAGCGATTTTAAGTTTAGTCAATGAAGGACTTTTAAATCGTCATCAAGGTAAAGGAACATTTGTAGCATATAAAAAGAAAAAACATCGATATCAAAAGTTAGAAGGTTTTACAGAAATCATGACTAAACGAGGATATCAAGTTGAAAATGAATTGCTTGTGTTTAATCTAGATACTTATTCTAAAAATGTAAGAGAGAAGTTAAATTTATTAAACTTAGATTCGTTAGTTTATAAGATTAAACGTCTCCGTTCAATCGACAACGATCCATTCATTCTTGAGACTGTATATATTAATCAAGATATGTGTCCGGATTTAACAGAAAACTTAATAAAAGAAAACTCATTATATCAACTATATAAGGAAAGGTATCAGCATAAGATTGTAAGGGCGGAGCAAGTGATTACGCCTGTTATGATTACTAAAGAGCAAGCCGGTTTATTACAGTGTGAAATTAATACTTTAGCACTTAAAATTGACCGTGTTGTTTATACAGAGTTTGAGGAAGTGATGGAGTATACATCGTCTATTTTCCTAACGGATAAACATGAGTTTGAAGTTGTATTGAATGAAAATTAATAAAAGAGGTGGAGTATGTACTCAATAGTAAACGGAAAGATTATTATGCCAGATAAAGTTCTTGAAAATAAAGTTTTAGTTTTTAATAAACAAATTGTCGAAATTAGTGATGAAGTTCCTGCTAATCATGAGGTGATTGATGCAAGAGGGAATTATGTTGCACCGGGACTTATTGATGTTCATGTTCATGGAAGTTGTGGAGCTGATACGATGGATCAAAGTGTAGAGGCTATTCAAACGATTAGTGAAGGGATTGTTAAGAATGGTGTGACATCTTTTTTACCGACAACAATGACGATGAGCCCTGAGGATATTTATGGAGCATTAAAAGTGGTTCGTGAATGTATGAGTAAAGAATTTGATGGAGCAAAAGTTATGGGAGCCCATATGGAAGGTCCATTTATTAATGCCATTTATAAGGGGGCTCAACCGGAACAATATATTGTAAAGCCAAGTTATAAATTTATTGAGGATTATACGGATGTTATTAAATTAGTTTCATACGCTCCGGAGATGGACGATGATTATTCATTTACAAAGGAAGTAAAAGACAAAACTGATATTACGTTATCGATTGGTCATACAAATGCAACTTATGATCAGGCGATGGAAGCTATAGATTATGGAGTATCTCATGTGACACATTTATTTAATGCCATGACACCACTCAATCATCGTGAGCCAGGAGTTGTCGGAGCAGCTTTAACAAGCGATTGTTATTGCGAAATGATTGCTGACAAGATTCATATTAATAAAAGCTTATTCCAGTTTGTTTTAGATAATAAAGGTAAACATAAAGTTGTTTTAATTACGGACAGTATGAGAGCAGGTTGTATGAAAGACGGAAAATATGACCTTGGTGGACAAGATGTGTATGTTAAAGATGGAGCGGCACGACTTGAAAGTGGAAGCTTGGCAGGTAGTGTTTTAACATTGAATAAGGCAGTTTATAACTTCTTACAAAATACGAATGCTACGATTAATGAGGCAATTCATATGGCTTCTTTAAATCCAGCCACATCAATTGGAATTGATGATTATAAAGGAAGTTTACATGTGGGAAAAGATGCGGATATCTCAATCTTTGATGAGGAAATGAACTGTCACTTAGCAATTTCAGAAGGTCGTATTATTTTTAATCATTTAGCGTAGAGGGGTGTTAATGATGAGAATTTTAGTATGTGAAAATTATGATGAAATGAGCAAAAAAGCAGCACAAATGATTTTAAGTCAAATTACATTAAAACCAAATTCTGTTTTAGGGTTAGCAACAGGAAGTACGCCAATTGGGATGTATGGAAATTTGGTTAAAATGTATCAAAGTGGTGTATTAGATTTTTCAGAAGTCCAAACTTTTAACTTAGATGAATATTATGGACTTCCTGAAAGCAATGATCAAAGCTATCATTATTTTATGAATGAACATCTATTTAAGCATGTGAATATTTTAAAGGAAAATATTCATATTCCAAATGGGATGGCTTCAGATATTGAAGCGGAATGTGCAAATTATGATGCAGCTATTGCAAACTCTGAAGGAATTGATATTCAGGTTCTTGGAATTGGAAACAATGCTCATATTGGATTTAATGAGCCAACGATTCTATTTGAAAAAGGAACTCATGTGGTAGAATTAGATGAATCAACAAGAGAAGCAAATGCTAGATTCTTTAATAGTTTAGAAGAGGTACCAAAGCAAGCTATTACAATGGGAACAGGATCAATTTTTAAAAGCCGAAAAATTATGTTACTGGCTTCAGGAGCAGGTAAGGCCAAAGCAATCTATGATACAGTGCATGGAAAAGTACGTCCGGAAGTTCCAGCTTCTATTTTACAATTCCACAGTGATATTGTTTTAATTTTAGATGCTGAGGCGGCGAGTTTACTTTCTGAAGAGGACTATAAACGATGTTAATAAAAAAGGGAGTATTTCAACAACGAAATACTCTCTTTTTTTCTATTAAATTATATAAAATATCATTTTTTTCTCTTTTTTTATAAAAAACACTTGAAATAGAAAACGATTTCATTTAAACTATAGATGCACAATTGGTATAGACCACTTAGAAAAGGCATTTTATCATAACCAGTTGATGGACAAATATTTTGCATAAAAATAATGATCTATGGATAGAGCTTATTATTTTTATCGATATCTTAATAAAGTGTAGGGGGAAGTAATATGATTAAGTTTTTACAACGCATTGGAAAATCACTGATGCTACCGATCGCCTGTTTACCAATTGCAGGATTAATGTTACGTCTTGGACAACCAGACGTTATTGAAGCATTAGGATCAGGAGCGTTTGTTGAAAATGTTCTACCGTATTTTGCAGCAGCTGGGTCTGCATTATTTAATAATTTACCACTATTATTTGCAGTAGGGGTTGCCGTAGGTTTATCAGATGATCAAAATGGTGCAGCTGGACTTGCAGGGGTCATTACTTACTTAACGTTAACAAATGTAACAGCAACATATTGGACAAATAACTATGCAGAGGCAGTGGCTGAAACATTAGATATTTCATTCTTAGGTGGTATCTTAGCTGGGGTTATTGCAGGATTATGTTATAACCGATTCCGTAATACTAAGTTACCAGAATTCTTAGCGTTTTTTGGGGGACGACGTTCAGTTCCAATTATGGCTGGTTTAATTTCATTTGTTGTTGCAATTCCATTAGCAATGATTTGGCCAACGATTCAAAATGCTTTATCGGATGCTTCAGTTGGAATTGCCGGAATGGGAGCCTTTGGTGTTGCAGGATTCATGTTCTTTAATCGTTTATTAATTCCAATGGGATTACACCATGTATTAAACTCATTCTTCTGGTTCCAATTAGGGGAATACAATGGAGTAACAGGTGACTTAAACCGCTTCTTTGAAGGAGATCCAACGGCTGGTCATTTTATGGCAGGATTCTTCCCAGTTATGATGTTTGGTTTACCTGCTTTAGCACTTGCAATCTACTTTGCAGCTAAAAAAGAAAAACGTAAAGCAGTGGGAGGAATGTTACTATCACTTGCTTTAACAGCTTTCTTAACAGGGGTAACAGAGCCACTAGAATTTTTATTTATTTTCTTATCACCAGTTTTATTAGTCGTGCATGCAGTACTTTCTGCAATTTCAGGATTTATTGTTGATTCATTAGGAATCTTACATGGATTTACATTCTCAGCAGGATTTATTGATTATGCAATTAACTTTAATTTTGCAACTAAACCACTATTAATCTTATTAGTTGGATTAGGAATGGCAGTTTTATACTTTGTAGTATTCTACTTCTTAATTACAAAATTAAACTTACCAACACCAGGTCGTGAAGAAGACGACGAGGAGTTCACTGAAAATACAGTAATTTCAGGAGATTATAATGAACTTGCTAAAAAATACATTGAAGGTTTAGGTGGAAGTCAAAACTTAGTTAAAATCGATAACTGTGCAACACGCCTTCGTCTAGAAGTAAAAGATGCTACATTAGTACAGGATAAAGCATTAAAAGCAATTGGAGCACGCGGAGTTGTTAGATTAAGTAAAACAAATGTTCAAATCATTGTTGGAACAAATGTAGAATTCGTTGCAGATGCAATGAAAGCATTAGTTTAATATCAAAAAAAGGAGTCGAATATCGGACTCCTTTTTTATATATAATCAGAAAATAACCCGACGTATTTTATACAATCAAGAGTAGGATCTTTAGAATGAAGAAAAAGATAAATGGATGAATCTAATAACTGCTCATGTTGAGAAAAAAAAGAACAATCTCCGTATTTGATAGCTTTGATTAAACGAGGAAGCTCCGCAATTAAAGCATCAATAGGGTTTAAATTTTTAGTTGGATGAATGAAATCAACATCGATATAAATATAATACAGATATTTTTTTTCATCATAAGTTGTCCATTCACCTAATAATTTAAATTCACTAGAAATTAAATGTTGATACATGAATTCATGGTTGATACAAAGAAATAAGTCTGAGATATTAGGATCATGTACTAATGTGTATCGTCTAGGAATAATTTGATTAAAATTATTTAATTCATCATTAATCCAAATATAATCAGATGTAGCTTCATTCATCTATATGCCCCCTTTTAATATAATTTATGAGAGAATATAGGTGAGCGGAACATGTAAGGGAGGATATTTATGCTAGAAATTATTGCAATGACATTAGAAGATGCAAAAACAATTGAAGAATGTGGAGCTGATCGAATTGAACTAGTTAGTGCCTTAACAGAAGGGGGATTGACGCCAAGCTACGCTATTATTGAGAGTGTTGTGAAAAGTGTGAAAATTCCAGTCAATGTCATGGTTAGGCATCATGCTAAAAGTTTTAATTATAGTAATGAGGAAGTAGATTTAATGATTCGGGATATCGAAATCATTAAATCATTGGGCGCAAATGGGATTGTTCTTGGACTATTAGATGGTCAAAATCAGATTGAGGAACAACAACTTAAACAACTTTTAAATGTTTGTAATGGATTAGAAGTTACGTTTCATAAAGCCATAGATGAAACAAATGTACTTGAAAGTGTTCAGACATTATCTAAATATCCACAGATTACAAATATTTTAACGGCAGGGGGACTGAATCATATTACGAAGAATGGCGATGTGATTAAACAAATGATTGCCAAGTCAGGACACATTAACGTTTTATTAGGAGGAGGACTAACTCTTGATAATTTCAATTTGATAAAAACAGAGACAGGGGCTACAGACTTCCACTTTGGAACAGCAGTTAGAATAAACAAATCTCCATTTGGTGAAATTGATAAACAAGAGCTTTTGAGATTAGTTAATTTAGCCAAAAAATAGCATACTTTTAGATATTTTTTTATACAAAGAGTTAGTTATACGTTAAAATATAAGGTAATCATTTGTAAATAAGGTTCGGAGGATACGTTATGTTTTTAACAATTGGAGAAAAAATTCGTCAAGTACGTAAACAGTATGGATTAAAACAAGTTGCCTTTGAATCGTTTGGATTTTCACGTAACTATATTAGTATGTTAGAAACAAATAAAAGATCTTTAAATGAAGAAATGAAACAACTCATGTATGATGCATTAGATCAATTAACAAATGGATTGTTTAAAGAGAATTATACGTATGAACAATTTTGTTTAACACCAGAACAACAAGCAGAAATTTGGTTAGAGGAACATTGCACGTTAGAGTACGGTCTAAGTGATTATGAGATATTTAATGAAGTTGCGACAAAATATGAATTATTTCAACCACTTATTAATTTGAATGAGAAAATAGCAATTCATTATTACACTACTCGTGATCATCAGAGATCAAATGAATACTTTTTAAAGGCTATTTCATATTGTAATCAAACGGATATCAACCCAGCTAAATATTATAATTTGGTTGGAGTAAACTTTAATCAGCTGGGGCAGTATAAAGATGCCATTGCACAATATAAGATAGCTAGTTATTTCTTATCAGAAGAGACAGGAAGTCTTAAATATAAAAATTTATATGATATGTCTACTAGTTATTTATATGATGGAGATTGTGAACAAAGCTTAATTTATATTGATGAAATAATGAATCAGAATGAAGATATAATGGCAAAAGGTTCATCATATTTATTAAAAGGGATGATTTTACAAAAACAAAATAAGGATGAAGAGGCCAAAAAAATATTATTAGAGTTCATTGAAAATCCATTTTGTCCTCCAATTTTAGGACATGCTTATCATAATCTAGCCTATTTAGAATACAATAATGGATTTTATGAAGAAGCTAAATCAATTTTTAATGAAATTAAAAGAGATATTTTTACAAGTGCTCATATGGACCAAAAAGAGGATTTTATTACATGGGGACTTCAAATGTATCTTGATTTAAAGGATTTTGATTCAATTAAATCTTTATTTGAAGAAGTAAAAGAGTTAATCAAACAAGCATTAGCTATTCCCTCAACTTTATTGTTGATGGAAAAACAACTTTATAAAACAATTATTAACGAGAGTTTAATTAAACCAGATAAAGTGTTACAGTATACTTCATTAATAAAATCTCTATGATGGAAAATGTCACAGATTTCGACAAAAATCTGTGACATTTTTTAAATTCAAAATTTGTGGGAAACTAAGTATAATAGAGCTTGTGAGATGAAGTGATGAGTAAATTAATTAGAGGTTTTTTATTTATTAAAGAAACTTAGGGGTAAGTTTTTGGGTTAGTGTTATGTTATTCAATTAGTCGTTTATTTATTTCTCTTAACTAGTGGGACAGATAAGAGCAAAAAAAGAGTGTTAGTAGGGGTACTAACACTCTTTTTTTGTCTAAAAAGCAATAATATTCAATAGGATTAAACAGGTTAGTAGAGCAGGAATAGAAAGTAAATAAACTAGTTTCTTTTTGCTTTCGCTACTGTTATGGAATATAGTGACAAGACAGATTAATACTAAATCAATTGTTAAAAAGAGGGTTATTACATTGTGTGAGATTTTTAGGTCCCAAATACCAGGAATAAAGAACTCCATCAAGGTTAAAAGGGTGATAATAAGAATTCCCCATAAACTTTTAGATAAATCTAATTCGTGTGATTCATTATTGCGACAAGAAAAATATACACATCGAACTAAAACTACTGAGGTAAATAAGTAAGGACTTAATAAAAAAAGTTGATAAATATACTCTATGATAAACTGAAAATTCAATAGTTAACACACCCTTTCATTAATTTTTATGTAAGCTAAATTTTTGATATGATAACTATTTTAAGCACCAAAAAAGCAGGAAACTCCCTGCCTAAAGTAATTGCGATTTAAAAAATGATTCTGTTGACTCAAATAATAATGCTAAGTAATTAAGAGTCTCAAATCCATGACTTGCACCGGTGATTGTAATGAGTTGTGCTCGATTATTGTAGTATTTCAAATATTCATAAGAAGTCTCGATTGGAACAGTTAAATCTTTATCCCCATGAACTAATAAAACAGATCCTTCAAATTTCTGTGCCGTTTCATAAACGTGTAAGTTAATATCTTGAGTGAAGAATTTCATACCGACTTGTAGAGTTCCCCATGGAAGATAACCAGATTCCTTTATCTCTTCCGTTATTTGTTTTCCAAGTAAAAATCCATTTCTAGCCATGTCAGGAATAAAACCAGCGGGTGCCCATAAGCAAAGTGACTGAATATCATGTGGACGAAGTCCTGCTAATAGACTAGCAACGCAGCCACCCATACTCATTCCAAGAACACCAATACGCTTTGAGTCAATATACTCAAGTGAGCGAACATAATTTAAAATAGCATGGGCATCTTCAAGTTCGGTACTTACAGACATATCTGAGAAATCACCGTCGCTTTCACCACTTCCCATAAAATCAAAGCGATAAACTGCAATACCAGCAGTCTCTAATCGTTTAGCCAATCTTACGAAGCTAAATCCAAATTCACAACGATTAGCTGTGAAACCATGAAATAAAATTATAGCTGGAATAGAAGAACTTATTTGATTAGGAAGGTGTTCAGTCCCACGTAAAACAAATCCATCTCTTACAAACTCAATAGCTTTCATCATTTAAAAATCCCCCCTAGTATGATTACTAAACTTACTATACCACGAAGGCAATGAATAGTTAAGTAAACGTTTTTATTATTATTGAGAAGTATAAATAAAAGACTATAATAAAATAAAGGAGGATGAAATATGAAGTATCCGGTTGGATTTATTGGTAGTGGTAATATGGCGATGGCGATGTTAAAAGGATTATTGAAATCTGAATTAATATTATCAAATGATATTTTGATGTCTAATCCTAGCCAGACAAAAGTTAATCGATTTGTTGAAGATTATAAAATAAATGGGACAACTTCAAACCAAGACGTTGCAAATTTATGTCAAATTGTTATTTTAGCAGTTAAGCCATATTTATATCCCGCTATTATTGATGAAATTAAAGAAAGTATTCATAAAGAAACCATTATTGTGAGTATTGCAGCAGGACCAACACTTCAAATGATTGAGGACTATTTTCAAAAAAGTATTAAGGTAGTTCGTACAATGCCAAACACACCAGCACAAGTCGGTGAAGCGATGTCAGCAATTATACCAAATCGCAATGTTACAGAAAATGAGTTAAATCAAGTGATTGCTATTTTTAATAGTTTTGGAAAATGTGAAGTGGTGTCTGAAGTATTAATTGATTCCGTTATTGCTGTGAGTGGATCATCACCTGCTTATGTTTATATGATGATTGAAGCAATGGCTGATGCTGCTGTTTTACAAGGGATGCCACGAAATCTTGCTTACGAATTTGCTGCACAAGCAGTGCTTGGAGCGGCGAAAATGGTACTAGAAACAGGGATGCATCCAGGGGGATTAAAAGATCAAGTTTGTTCACCAGGTGGCACAACAATTGAGGCAGTTGCTAAATTAGAACAAGAGGGATTTAGAGCAAGTATTATGAATGCTATGGAAGCTTGTGCAAAGAAATCTAAAAAAATGAGTAAATAAAAAAGACACGCTTTAAAACTAGCGTGTCTTTATAGGCTATTTATATAATTTATCTTCTTTTTTCTCAAATTTTTTTCCTCATGACGTTGTTCTTTATGATGAATTTCCATTTCATGAATTTTTTCTTTAATACTCATTAAGGCCATCTCATTTTTAAAAATTTATTATAGTTAGCTCTCTATAGTGTATTTATTAAAAAAATATAAAATAGAAATTTTATTGGATAGTTACATAAATTTACACTTGCAAAAGAATAGAATATAGTTTATGATTTAATTAATTAAAAAATAAATAGGTTTTAGATAGAGGTGCGGTAACTAAGAGTACTATTGAAGAGTGAAGACGTAGACGCAATAGGAAAGGAGTTCTCGCCGAAGCCTATCATCGATACTTTAAGGTGATAGAGCTGGTGTTATGTAAAATATACTTAACACTGTCACAAAATATTTTGTGGTGAGCTATCATTTAAGATGAATGCATTGTATATCGATTAAATGATATATTAAAATTCAAAGTCTTGAGTGATTTGCTCAAGGCTTTTTTTTATTAAAGCCAACCATAAAAATTGTGGAGGGCTATCATTTGAGCATTCAAAAGTAAACGCACGTTATGTGATTATTTCTGAAAAGTCTTGAGTGATACTCAAGACTTTTTTTATTGTGAAGCTCTTGCACCTCATACCATCCAAGAAAAGATGGGGACAATGCTTTATTGGATGTTAAAAACCTGAAGGGAGATTAATATATGTTAAGTCTTAGAAGAGCCAGAAGTATTGAAACTGAGGCAGGTGCGAAAAAAGAATTTAAAGTACCACATACGCTAGTTATTATTTCTTTTATCTTAGTCATCGTTGCCGTAGCAACATGGATATTACCAGCTGGGATGTATGAGCGAGTGGTTAATGATTTAGGTCGAACAGTCGTTGTGGATGGATCGTTCCAATACATCGAGCAATCACCGCAAGGATTATTTAGTTTATTACAAGCTCCATTAGAAGGAATTGTAGGAGCTTCAG
The DNA here is from genome assembly GCF_013046825.1 of Turicibacter sanguinis. Taxonomy (NCBI): domain Bacteria; kingdom Bacillati; phylum Bacillota; class Erysipelotrichia; order Erysipelotrichales; family Turicibacteraceae; genus Turicibacter; species Turicibacter sanguinis. The sequence continues at coordinate 1,307,327 of NZ_CP053187.1, forward strand.
AAATTATTGCCTTTTTATTTATCGTAAGTGGAGCAATTGCTATTATTACAAAAACACGTGCAATTGATGCTGGAATTACAAGTGCCGTTAAATCGTTCCATGGAAAAGAGATGTTAATGATTCCGTTTATTATGGGATTATTCTCATTAGGTGGCGCAGTTTTTGGAATGACGGAAGAGGCAATTCCATTTATTGCAATGTTGATTCCACTTTGTTTAGCTTTAGGTTATGACAGTATTATGGCGATGGCTATTTCTTATGTTGGATGTATTGTTGGTTTTGCTACAGCAATGATTAATCCATTCTCAGTAGGGGTTGCTCAAAGTATTGCAAATGTTCAAGCTGGATCAGGTGTGGGATTCCGTACTCTAATTTGGGCAGTTACAACTTTAGCATCTATTCTATTCTTAATGTGGTATGGTCGTCGTATCAAACGTAATCCAGAATTAAGTCCCGTTTATGAAATTGATCAGTCACGTCGTGAAGCATTAAAAGAATCAACTGAAGAACATATCGAGTTTACAGTAAGACATAAAATTATTTTATCTTCGATTTTAGTTTGTTTAGCTGGAATTGTCGTTGGAGTACTAAAATTTGATTTTGCTATTCCAGAAATCGCGGCTTTATTCTTAGCTACAGGAATCGTGGCAGGATTTATTGGACGTTTAAGTTTTGATGATATGGCAACATCGTTTGTAAGTGGAGCAAAAGATATGATTGGAGCAGCTATTGTGGTTGGATTTGCTCGTGGAATCGTGATTCTTGCACAAGATGGTCAAATTATTGATACAATTCTTTACCAATTATCAAACTTCATCGGTCAATTACCTTCGTTAATTGCGGGATATGTCATGTTCTTTGTTCAAATGTTTATTAACTTCTTTATTTCATCAGGTTCAGGACAAGCAGCTTTAACAATGCCGATTATGGCGCCACTTGGTGAGTTAGTTGGAATTACACCGCAAACATCAATTTTAATTTTCCAATTTGGTGATGGATTCTCAAATGCGATTTTCCCAACAAGTGCAGTCTTAATGGCTTGTTTAGGGGTAGCAGGTATCCCATGGTCAAAATGGATTAAATGGATTTTACCACTACAAGTTATCTTTGGAGTAATTGCTATTATCTTTATTACAATTGCTATTTTAATGGGTTGGTCATAATATTAATTTTGCTAGGCATTTTCTTTATAGAGAATGCCTAGTAAACTATAGTTGAACTTAAAATGAAAAATGAATTAGAATAAGAAGAAATCTATCAATAGATTTTTGTATACAGGAGGGGCATTATGAAAGAACAATTATTGCAAATTAGTGAAGAGCTTAAACAAAGATTATGGGAAATGAGTGACTATATTCATGATCATCCTGAGCTTGGAAACCAAGAGTTCGAAGCTGTAAATACATTAACTTCATTTTTAAAAGAACATAATTTTTCAGTTGAAGTAGGTGTTGCAGGATTAGAAACAGCATTTACAGCGGTTTACGATAGTAAAAAACCTGGATTATCTGTCGCTTATTTATGTGAGTATGATGCATTACCTGATTTAGGTCATGGATGCGGTCATAATATGATTGGTGTAATGAGTGCTGGAGCAGGGGTTTTATTGAGTAAAATTATCGATGAAGTTGGTGGAAAAGTTTATGTTTTTGGAACGCCAGCTGAAGAAACAAATGGCGCTAAAGTAACCATGGCTGAGGCAGGATTATTTAATGAGATGGATGCTGTTATGATGGTTCATCCGGATGGATATACAACAGAAAGTGGAACATCTTTAGCAATGGAAGCTTTACAATTTGATTATACAGGACGTCCTTCTCATGCAGCAGCGAGCCCAGAGAATGGAATCAACGCTTTAAATGCTGTTATTCAATTATTTAATGGAATTGATGCATTACGCCAACATGTTAAATCAGATGTTCGTATGCATGGGATCATTACAAATGGTGGGGTAGCAGCGAATATTGTACCAGAACATGCCACAGCACAATTTTATATTCGTGCAGCAACGAAAGAATACTTAGCAGTTGTTAAAGAAAAAGTTTTAAACATTGCACAAGGTGCTGCTTTAATAACAGGAACAACAGTAGAGATTAGTAACTATGAATTATCTTATGATGATTTAAAAACGAATCAAGTATTATCAAATGCATTTAATGAAAATTTACGTCAACTTGGAATCACAGATATTCATCCAGCTAAAAAGGAAACTGGATCAGTCGATATCGGAAATATTAGTAACATTTGTCCAACGATTCATCCCTATATTGGAATTGGTGATTGTAAGATTGTTGGACACTCACAACAAATGGTTGATGCAACCGTTACAAGTCTTGCACATGAACGTCTAGTCATTGCAGCATTAGCTTTAGCATATACAGGATATGACGTGTTAAGCGAATCAATTAAATTAAAATAAAATACTTTTATATGCCACCTCATCTCGTTAATAGGATAGGTGGCTTTTTTACAAAAATTACTTAAATATAGGCGAATATAAGCTACTTTTTTAGCCTAATAATAGTATATAATAGAGTTATAATTTAGTATGAAATAACAATAATAGGAGGAGTTATGAAGATTAATTGGGATAAAAAATATACTACCATTGCGATATATGCTTTTATTGTCATTTGTTTCAGTATTGTTTTTGCTAACATTATATCAAAATTAGATGCTTTTACAGGAAAGATGAGCCAAATAATGGCCGTTTTTCAACCATTTATTATTGGTTTTATCATCGCTTACTTAATTAATTTTATCTTGAAATTTTATGAGGATAGAGTCTTTAAGAAGTTTATTAAAGGTTCAAAAAAATCTCTGCGTGGGGTAGCGGTTATATTATCATATTTAACTGCAAGTTTAATTTTTTATGTCTTTATTCAATTCGTGGTTCCACAATTAGTCGAAAGTATTACAGGGTTAGTTAATGACATTCCAAGATATCTATATGATATGAAAGTAATACTCGAACAGACGTTAAATGAGACGGATATTAGTCCAGAATACATGACGTTAATCAATGATAAATTAACAGAAATTACGAACTGGGTGCTCCAATTAGTCACAAATCTTCTACCAATTATCGGTGGAATCGTCATGGCTTTTGCATCGAGTGTATGGAATATTATTTTAGGAATTATCATTTCGGTTTATTTACTGGTTGATAAAGAAAAGTTCTTTGCACTTGGAAAGAAAGTAGTCGTTGCATTATTTAATGATAAACATGCAAATATTATCTTAAATCTTGCTAATCGCACTAATTTGACATTTGGAAAATTTATTGGTGGAAAGATTATTGACTCAGCTATTATTGGGGTTTTAACCTTTATAATCTTAACAATCTTTAAAATGCCATATTCATTATTAATCTCTGTTATTATTGGAATGACGAATATTATTCCATTCTTTGGACCATTTATTGGAGCTATTCCATCAGCGATTATTATTTTATTCATTTCGCCAATTAAGGCAGTATGGTTCGGGGTTATTATCCTTGTGATTCAACAAATTGATGGGAATATTATTGGACCTAAAATTTTGGGTGACTCAATCGGAATTTCAGCTTTCTGGATTTTATTCGCTATCTTAGTTGCAGGGAAACTATTTGGATTAGTTGGAATGATTATTGGAGTTCCAATGTTTGCACTAATTTATTCAATCGTTAAAGATGTCATTGAAATTCGTTTAAGTAAAAAGGGATTACCGACAGACACAACAGAATATTTATAATATAAAAAGGAACTATCTTAAATTAAAGATAGTTCCTTTTTATATTTTTAAAATCAATGAGTAGAAATTTAGAAAGAAAGGGAAACTATTAGCAACGAATAAAATTTGTAAAATAGGAGTTGTCTATCTAAAATGGTTAAAAAAAGTATTCTCTTTCTGTTTATTTTATTCATGACTTTTACAACAATATCAACGACTCATGCAATGAGCAATGATATTGTCAATATTCCAGATCAAAGTTTGAAAATCGCTTTAAATGAAGCATTAGGGAACTCGAGTGAAAGTGATATAACGAAAAAACAATTATCAACATTGAAGGTAGCAAATTTAAATGGTAAAGGAATTTCTAATTTAGAAGGATTACAGTATGCAACTAATTTGACGTTACTTAGACTGCAAGATAATCAAATATCCGACTTGTCCCCATTAACGAATTTAAGCAAGCTTAATTACCTTATTTTAACCAATAACAAAATTCAAGATATCTCGGCTCTCTCTCATTTAGTTAATTTAAGTTTATTAAATATTGCGAGTAATGAGATAAGGGATTTAGGTCCTTTATCTAATCTAGATGAATTAGTTTATTTGTACCTAGCTGATAATAACCTTTATGATATGACTCCTGTCACAGAGATGGAGGATTTAGAGATTATTGATTTTTCTAATAATCACGTGAAAGATATTAGTCGGTTTAAAAGTTTAGCTCAGTATTTGTATGGATGGGGCCATGAACAGACTATCGATTTAGGAGAATATTCTGTGAAAAAAGGGGATACATTAAAAATAAAAAATCCTATTTTAGATTTTAATGGTCCTGTTGGAAAAGTAAATGTTGAAGATGGTTATTATGATTTGAAAACAGATGAAGTAGTATGGGAGAATATTCAAGAAAGCCAAGATCTAAAGTTTACTTTTTCAGAAATAGCCTCTTCATCTGATGGGGTAGAAATTGAGTTTGATGGAACAGTTTTTCTTCATGTTAATCTAGATTTAGGACAAACTCCCATCATAAGTGGAGCAACTGATTTAACCTTGAGTGTTGGGACCCCTTTTAATTCATTAGAAGGTGTTACAGCTTATGATGCAGAAGATGATGATTTGACATCTCAAATTCAAGTTAGGGGAATGGTAGATATTAATATAGTTGGACGATATGAACTGATTTATTCAGTGATGGATTCTAGTGGAAATACGACGACGGTTACGAGAATCATTTCGGTATTGCCATCAAGTAGTATCATCAATGAACTTCCAGTCATTCAAGCTAGGGATAAAATTATTAAAGTTGGTGATGCATTTGATCCATCAGAAGGTGTTACTGCGTATGATATTGAAGATGGAAATTTAACTTCTGAAATCAAAATTATTGAAAATAATGTGAATGCATCTGTTTCAGGTACGTATCATATCACGTATCAGGTTAGTGATCGTGATGGAGCATTGGTCACGAATTCTGTTACAATTACTGTCATGAATCAGGTTACACCCAACACAGGATTTAATAGCTGGCTCCTTCTTGGTATCGGAGTTGTATTATGTACAGGTGGAATAGTTTTAAATAGAAGAAAAGAAAATTAGCATAAAAAATAGCTCTACTTTTGGCGTAGAGCTATTTTTTATGTTTTCGTTCATGGTCAATAAGCCATTGTTTTCGATCAAGTCCCCCTACATAGCCTGTTAAAGATTGATTAGCACCAATGACTCGATGACAGGGGATAACAATTCCAATCTTATTCTTATTATTTGCATTTCCAACAGCACGACACGCTTTAGGGTTATTAATTGAATCTGCAACATCTTTGTAGCTTACCAAACTCCCATAAGGAATCTCTGATAAAGCATTCCAAACTGACTTTTGAAATTCAGTTCCCTCTAATACACAATCAAGCTCGAATTTCACTCGCTCACCTTTAAAATATTCATCAAGTTGAATCAAAGTTTTCTTAAGAATTTCAGGTTGCACTGTTGTCTCTTGAATCTTATCCACAAACCACAATTCACGTAAAAAATGCTCATCTGTTATTATTTCAATTAAGCCAATAGGTGACTCATAATAACCAATAAATTTACTCATACTTCATCAAAACCTCCTCATATCGTGAATGTTCATTCACTGTGTTTCGAGGATTTTAAATCCTTTATTAACATAAAAACTAGTTGATTTCACATTATCTTTATAAATGCAGAGGCTTAGACGATTTATAATTGAAATAAGTGATTAAAACATGGAAAATTAAGAAAATAATCATAGGAATAATTGCTAAAAAATTACGAAGTAGGATAGCTCCTAATATAAAATAGATAACAGGAACAATGGACATGGCTAATAAAATAGTTAATGTTTTACGCCCTAAAAATAATAATCCCCACAGGAGATAATAAAAAATTAAAAATAGAGCTATAATAGACACTAAACTCATAGAAATTACAGGCTGATTGATAGGCTCAAAGAAAATTAACAAACCAATAAAAATAAATTGGGCACCATGTTCAATCATATCAAGTGTTCTATGTGAATTAGGAGACGTTTCAGAACCGAATTTTTCTAAAAATATAAAATATAAAACATTAGGTAACATGGGTAGTAAAACAAGAAGAAATCCTGCCATAGAAAAATTAAATGATAGATTCATTTTTAACTCCTTTAGTTGTGGTTATTTAGAAAAGTATTTATCAATTTGATGCATCATAGATTCTTTATTTTTATTAAACTGTTTAAAACGGTGACCGTTAGCTCCTGAAGGGTGTGGAAATCCCTTTAGGATGTGCGATTCATTTATTAAACCTTCTTGTGCTAAATAAAGTAGAACTTCTTCAACACTTTTCCCAAGAGGAATAATTAAAACAGGATCGAGTTTATTTAATTCAGTTATAAAGTTATCTTTTACATAGGACATCAACATAGGCGATTTTAATAGATTAGGTGTATGACCTGTATAATTTTTTCCTTTTACAAATACAGAATAAGGGATAAGCGATATTGTATGAAGAAGATCATCATGCTCTTCAAACAGTTCAGAAGCGTTAGTTATCCCCAATTTATCAGTTAAGTTTAATTGATTAAGAAATTGAATTAAATTTTGACGTAGGCTCCCACTAAAACGACCTGCTTTTTTACAACGATATTGAATTTCATCAAGTGATAGATTTTCTTCAAAACAGCTTCTAGCTTCAGAGATAGCCCTTGACATCTGTTCAAATCCAGGTGTAATTCCTACAATAAAAATCTTTGCTTGAGGATTTAAATATTCATTATGAGGAGCATAATAGATTTCAACAGCCCCCTGTTGTTCAATTAAAAAATCAGGCGTTAACAACTCTTCTTTCGTATACTTCTTTTTTAGGGGTAAAACTTTAATTACATTAGTAAATTGTTTTAGGTTATATTTCATTACTAAATCTCCTTTTATTCTTTTTAAATACTTCCTTACATAAACTAGCAAAAGTAGGGGAGGGATTTTATGAATTTTAAAAATGTGTGGTTTACTTTATTGTGGCGTATCTTAATTATTATTAGTACAGCCTACGGAATTTACGCGGGTGTATTTCTTATAAGTGGAGAAACAAATTTTAAAATTTTATTGTATTACACGATGCAAAGCAATTTATGGTGTTTGATTTTATATAGTTATATCGTAGTTAAAATGTTATATCAGCTAAGAAAACACCAATCAATTCAAAAAAAAATATGCTCATCTTGGCTTAAAGGTGGATTAACATCGGCAATTCTAGTCACCTTTTTATTATACCAATTTATCATTATTCCGTATTGTCTTGAACATGGATCGGTTCATCAAATGTTTTCACCATCAGATATTTCGGTACATTATCTGGCACCGTTTCTCGTTTTTATTGATTTCCTTTTATTTGATCCTAAAAAACAATATAGTTGGTACACCCCATTTCAGTGGCTTAGTATCCCCATCTTATATTTCCTCTTTGTTGTCACGTGTAGTTTTATTCACGTACCTGTTCCAGAGCCCGAGCATCCATTTTTATATTTCTTTTTAGATATAGGAGACATAGGCATCAAAGGATTTAGTTTAAATATGATAAAATTGACATTGCTCTTTCTATCAGCAGGATATTTTACTGTTTTCATAAATGATATTAAAATAGGTAAAAAGTAGCCCTTGCTAATTTAAATGCATGTGATATAATCATCTCAATATCTAAACAAAGGGGAAATCAAGATGTTAAAAAAATTTGCTGCAGATGCATTAGGAATTAGTGATATTGGGAAAATTATTAGTCCAAACGACTATGATAAAGTAATGGCAGATGACTTTATTATGCATGAAGATGATGAAAAAATCTTCTTCTTAATTAAATCAAAAACAGATGAATACTGTTTTACAAACTTAGCTTTAATTCATGTCGATGGTACATCAGCTGTTAGTAGTAAACGTCTAGTGAAACGATATGATTACTATAAACATACGATTAGCCATGTTATGATTGAAACAGCAGGAACAGTGGATTTAGATTGTGAATTAAAATTTGATATCGATAATCAAGAGTTCTCAATTGATGTTAATCGTAATCAATTAGAACAACTAAAAGATATTTATAAAGCTTTAATTAAAATTTCTCATATCATCGAAGAAAATCAGGTATTATTACAAAAATCAGAACAAACATTAAACTTTGCATCCGTTGCATGTGGTTCACAACGTCAAGAAACAGGTAATTTATTAGATCAATTTGTAAAGGTAAACGAATACGCATTTAATTGGATTAAACAATCACGTGAAGCCTACATTCAAAAAGACTTTACAGAAGTATTTGAAAAATATATTAATAACTAAGAAGAGGAATCCTCTTCTTTTTTCACATTGAAAGGAAGAAGGCAATGCAATTTAAACAGATCGAATTATCAGACTTAAATGTACTAGTAAAAATGTATATCGAAACATTCAATGCAGGGCCTTGGAACGATGAGTGGACAGTTGAGACGGCATCCAGACGATTAACACAAATGATTAAATGTCCAGATTCATATGGATTATTAGCGTATGTGGATAATGTTCCTGCTGGAATGATTTTAGGAGCCGAAGAACAATACTATAATGGATTAATGTTTAACATTAAAGAATTCTGCATCAATAATCAGTTGCGAGGAAAAGGGCTTGGAACAAGCATCTATGAAGAATTCGAGAAACGATTGAAGGAAAAAGGAATCAGAGAAATTATCTTACTAACATCTCCTGGGCCTCAAACAGAAGGATTCTATCACAAAAGAGGATTTGAAACATCTAAAGGTATGATTATGATGGGAAAATTAATTGGATAAATAGAAAAAAGACTGAATCGAAATAATTTCGACTCAGTCTTTTTTAATTATGAGAAATGTTTCTTTAATTCCTTAATATCATCTGCTTCAATCCATTCCTCAGTATATCCACAATTTTCACATACATAACGATGTAAACGAGCCGCAATTGATAATGTTACGTTAACCATAATATTATTTCCAGTTCCATGAATTAAAACCTTACTCGAGATAAAAATTAATGATTTAAATTCACACTTAGGACAGCATTTAGTCTCTCTCATTTTATAGCTGCTTCATATACTTTGTTATATTAGCTGAATGGTCAACAATTGGTTCGAAAATAGAATACTTACATGACATAATCGTCGTTACACCAGGGCCATGTCCTGCTTTTACACAATCACTGTGCACAATAATTCCAAGTGTCATAGCACCTTTTAAGTAACCGCGACCGTACGTTGTATCACAATCCTTTAATAACACAAGGTCTCCAAAACGTAAATGATGAAGCCCTAGACGTCGTACCTCATCCAAATCTCCTGTCATAATATCATAATCCCCAGAATAAGCACTATTAGCTCCAATTCCAGACCCCATTAAATAGGGGGGAATAATCGCTGATACGGGAACTTGCAACTTATCGTTGACCTCTTGTATCTGTAATTTCTGTAATAAAATAGGATCAAGATTCATGACATGAACATCAGGATAGTCGAGTAATTTGAGCCCTTGGCCATATGCCTTAATTAAAATAGAATCATCAATGCAAAGGTCTTCTAATATATCCGCATCAAAATGAACTAAAGTATGCTCAATTCCACCGTGAGAACCCGTCACATAACCTAAACGTCCTTTTGCATCACCACTTACAACCTTAGCCACATTTCCAATGCAAGCAAACGTCATTAAAGCATCATTCTCTGAAGCATTCTCATTACGAATCGAAACACCTGGTTCAACATGATCACCTATCCACCCAAATGCAGGATCGCCAACAGAAACATTATAAGAAATCCCCCCTGTTGAAGGTAAAATCATCGGAACCCCTTCTTGAGTAATTCTATAATTGCCGCCTAGTGGATGATGAACTTTTCCTTGAACAGACCATTTCACAAGTCGACCTTCATTCGTTCTTAGCATCAGTATCTCCCCCTTAAGAATTAATGCATATCTACAAATTAACATAACACATTTACTAGCCTAATAGGGGAAGTACTACCCATCATAATTCGCCTAAAGTTCTAATTGTTTGATGAAATTAGGATAATTAAGAAGGATTATTTTTGAAATCCTTATTTTTCGACAAATGCATGAGTGAATATTTAAACAAGATGGTGTTAAATCCTTCATTTAATAAGGTTTTGTTAATAATCTAGTTAATGTGGCCTGTTTGAATTAAGTTTGAAACTCAAAATTTTTACTTTGAATATCAAAAAAATATTCACATTTTACAAATTTGTGTGTTATAATCCTTCACATAGTTTGAAATGCAAAATAATAACGGGTGGTGGAGAAATGGAAATTAAACCATTAAAAATTGGACCGTTTGAATTAGAGTTACCGATTGTACAAGGTGGAATGGGAATTGGTATTTCACGTTCTAACTTAGCGGCGGCTGTCTCAAATCACGGAGGGTTAGGCGTTTTATCGGGAGTTCAAATTGGACATGATGAACCTGATTTTGAAAATAATACAGTGCAAGCTAACTTGCGTGCAATGAAAAAACATATACAAAAGGCCAAAGAGGTAGCAAAAGGAAAAATGCTTGGATTAAACTTAATGGTTGCAATGGAGAATTACGAACAATATGCTAAAGCAGCTGTTGAGGCAGGAATTGATATTATTATATCGGGAGCAGGGTTACCTCTTGTACTTCCAGAATATACAAAAAATACAAAAACAATGTTTGCACCGATTATATCAAGTGCAAAAGCAGCAACTGTTTTATTAAAACACTATGATAGAAAACATCAAGTAGCACCAGACATGATTGTGATTGAGGGACCAGAAGCGGGTGGACACTTAGGATTCAAACCAGCCGATTTAGAAGAAGGAAATATCGATCTTGATCAAATTGTTAAAGAAGTCATTGAAGCTGTTAAACCATATGCAATGAAATATGAAAAACATATACCAATCATTGTAGGTGGAGGAATCTATGACGGAGCAGACATTGCTCATTATTTAAAACTTGGAGCAGATGGGGTTCAAATGGCAACACGTTTTATTGCAACTGAAGAGTGTGATGCTCACCCGAACTTTAAACAAGCTATAATTGATACTAAAGAAGACGATATCATCTTAGTGAAAAGTCCGGTTGGAATGCCAGGTCGTGCCATTCGTAATCCATTTAGTGAAAAATATGGTATCAAAAAAGAGAAAATAAAAAAATGTTACCGATGTGTTATCCCTTGTAATCCCGCAACAACTCAATACTGTATTAGCAAGGCACTTCTACATGCAGTAAGAGGAGAAGTTGAAGAGGCTTTACTATTCTGTGGGGCAAAAGCCTATAAAGTAAATGAATTGACAACTGTAGAACGTTTATTAAAAACTTTAAAGTCTGAAATAATCGCGACATCGTAATTGGAAACTATTGACAGAAAGGGTTCTGTCTTATATATTAAGCTATATATTTGAAGTTCAAAATATTTGATTAAAAAAATATTTGAATATCGGAGGAATTTTGTATGAATCAAAAACAAGAACGTGAAGTTCGAGATGTGACGAAAACAGATTATCTAAATCAAGTCTTACAATTAATGGAAAGATTTACTGAAAGTGAAATGACAGGACTCCAACTTGAGGTTGATGGATTAAAACTGAATCTTAAAAAAGAAGTGAAAGAAATCGTTCAAAATATTGCAAGTACACCAATGGTTCAGCCAGTCATCGAGGTTTCACCAGTCTCTCAAACTCAGGTAATGACAACAGCCCCAATTGAAACAACACTTCCAAAAGAACAAACAAACATTCAAGAGGTTAAAGCGCCACTTGTTGGGACATTCTACGGTTCGAATGCACCGGGAGCAAAAGCCTTTGTATCAGTTGGAGATCAGGTTAAAAAAGGACAGCCGCTTTGCATTATTGAAGCCATGAAGGTTATGAATGAAATTGAATCTCCATGTGATGGAATCATTAAAGAAATTAAAGTAACAAATGAAGAAGCGATTGGATATGATCAAGTTTTAATGCTAATCGAAGTTTAAGGCAAGATAAAGGGCAGAAAAAGTGAGGTGTCATGATGCTTAGAAAAATTTTAATTGCTAACCGTGGTGAAATTGCAGTTCGTATTATCCGTGCATGTAAAGAAATGGGAATTGAAACAGTTGCTATTTATTCAACGGCTGATAATCGCGGATTACATGTTGACTTAGCAGATGAGGCAATTTGTGTAGGTCCAACAAAAATTCAAGATAGCTATTTAAATATTAATAATATTTTGAGCGCTGCTATCTCAACGGGATGCGATGCGATTCATCCTGGTTTTGGATTTTTATCAGAAAATAGTACCTTTGCTTCATTAGTTGAGGAATTAGGACTAAAATTTATTGGTCCAAAAGGATCCATCATTGATAATATGGGAAATAAATCAAAAGCTCGTGAAATGATGATAGCTGCTAATGTACCTGTTGTCCCTGGAAGTGATGGGTTAATTGAATCTATTGAGCAAGGAAAACGGGTGGCAAAAGAAATTGGTTATCCAGTCTTAGTTAAAGCTTCTGCAGGTGGTGGTGGACGTGGAATGCGTGTTATCAACTCGGAAGATGAATTTGAAGATTTATTCCAAACGGCTAAACTTGAAGCAAAAATGTCATTTGGAGATGATTCGATGTATATGGAAAAATTCATTGAGAATCCAAGACATATTGAGTTTCAAATATTAGCTGATCAATTTGGGAACGTCGTGCACCTTTATGATCGAGATTGTTCAGTTCAAAGACGCAATCAAAAAGTCATCGAAGAAGCTCCATCTCCAGTATTAGATGAGCTAACACGTCAAAAAATGGGGGAAATAGCAGTTCTGGCGGCTAAAACGGTTGGATATGAAAATGCCGGAACAATTGAGTTTCTCCTAGATAAGCATCAAAACTTTTATTTTATTGAAATGAATACTCGAATTCAAGTTGAGCATCCAATCACGGAAATGATTACAGGCATCGATTTAATTAAAGAACAAATTAAAATTGCATCTAATTTACCTCTATCTTTCACACAAGAGGATATTAAAATTAATGGTCATGCCATGGAGTGTCGTATTAACGCTGAAAATCCATCTCTTAACTTCAAACCCTCTCCTGGAACAGTAGAAACATTCAATATTCCAAGTGGATTTGGTGTTCGAGTTGATACATCTGTTTATCAAGGCTACACGATTCCACCATTTTACGATTCAATGGTTGGAAAACTTATTGTTCATGGTGCTAATCGTTGTGAAGCTATCGCTAAAATGAAACGTTCACTTGAAGAGTTAGTAGTAGATGGAATTGATACAAATATAGATTTTCAATATGCCATTATGGAACATAAAAACTTTATAGATAACAAATATGATACAAGCTTTATTCAAAAACACATGCATGAATTGGAGGGATAGAGAATGGGTTTTTTCTTACAGCGTCAAAAAAAATCTAAACCAGTTGCTAAGAAACGAGATATAAATGATGGAATTTATACAAAGTGCGAAACCTGTAAAGAAGTTCTTCCAGTCAAACAACTTCATGCTAATTTACACGTCTGTCCCAAATGTGAATTTCATCATCGAATGTCAGCAATGACTCGAATTGAATCATTAGTAGATGAAGGGACTTTTAAAGAATTAAATCAAAAACTGATTTCTAAAAATCCATTATCATTTCCTGGATATGAAAAGAAAATCAATAATTTAATGGAAGAAAATCAAATAAATGAAGCTGTTGTTACAGGAATTGCAAAACTGGATGGACAAACGGTTGCTATCGGTGTCATGGATAGCTACTTTATGATGGCAAGTATGGGATCAGTTGTCGGGGAGAAGGTTACAAGGTTAATCGAGACTGCAACATCAAAAAAACTGCCATTAGTATTAGTCTGCGCTTCAGGTGGAGCGAGAATGCAAGAAGGAATGTATTCATTAATGCAGATGGCTAAAACATCAGCAGCCATCGCTAAACATAACGAAGCAGGATTACTTTATATCAGTGTATTAACCCAACCAACAATGGGAGGCGTTACAGCTTCTTTTGCAACGCTCGGTGATATTATATTAGCCGAAAAAGGGGCAGCTATTGGATTTGCAGGACGTCGAGTTGTTGAGCAAACCATTAAACAATCATTACCTGAACATTTTCAAACAGCAGAATTTTTACAAGAAAAAGGACTTGTGGATAAAGTCGTTAATCGAAAAGAGTTAAAACAAACACTGTCAACTATCATTAAATGGCACGAAGGGAGCGAAAATTGATGTCAATTCTAGATTTTGAAAAAAAAGTAGCTGAAATTGAATCACGTCTAAGTGAAATTTCAACTGACAATCAAGCGGAAGTCAAAGAATTACAACAACAACTGCATCTTTATAAAAATCGTGCTTACAACAATTTAACGGCATGGGATCACGTCGTTCTTGCCAGACATCCAAAACGTCCTAAGGTTCGTGACTACATCAACTATATATTTGATGATTTCATTGAGTTTCATGGTGATCGTTTATATGGAGATGACGCAGCCATTATTGGGGGGATTGCTAAAATCGGACCTCATGTGGTGACCGTTATTGGACATCAAAAAGGTAATACAACAGCCGAAAATATCGAATGTAACTTTGGAATGCCTCATCCAGAAGGATACCGTAAAGCGTTACGTTTAATGAAGCAAGCTGAAAAATTCAATCGCCCTATTATAACCTTTATAGATACACCGGGAGCTTATCCAGGACCCGAAGCTGAAGAACGTGGCCAAGGACATGCGATTGCTGAGTGTCTAAGAGATATGTCTAACTTAAAAACTTCAACCCTTTCTATTGTGATTGGTGAAGGAGGAAGTGGTGGAGCTTTAGCACTAGGGGTGAGTGATCAAATATGGATGCTTCAATATGCAATTTATTCAATCTTATCCCCAGAGGGATTCGCTTCAATTCTTTATAAAGATGGAAGTAAAGCGAAAGAAGCAGCTGAAGTGATGAAACTAACAGCACAAGACTACTTATCGATGGGAATTATTGACCACATCATCAAAGAGCCAATCGGAGGAGCCCATCAATTTCCACAATACGTGTTCGACCACTTAAGAGACGACTTAAATAATTATCTAGAACAAACTAAAAAATTATCAATTAAACAAATCCAAGCGAAACGGTATAAAAAATACCGCTCGATCGGAGAGTTTGACATCATAAAATAACGAGAAAGTTGAGGTGAATTTCTTGGGAATCAAAGTTCTTGGGAGTGGGGCCTACGTCCCGACATCTATTTTAAGTAATAAACAATTAGAATCCATCGTAGAAACAAGTGATGAGTGGATCAAGGCGCGTACAGGTATCAAAAATCGCCATATCGCTACAACAGAAAATACCGTTGAATTAGCCTATCAATCTGCAAAACAGGCCATTGAACATGCCAATATTGATCCAACTGAAATAGGTTTGATTATTGTCGCAACCTTTACACCAGAACAATTAACACCATCTACTGCTTGTCTAGTTCAAGCAAAGCTTGGGTTAAATGATGTAAAAATGATCGCGTTTGATTTGAATGCTGCATGTAGTGGATTTGTTTACGCAATGAGTGTAGCCAATCAATTCCTTAAAAGTGGTGCTATCAAAAAAGCACTTATCATAGGAGCGGAGGTCCTCTCTAAAATTATGGATTGGGATGACCGAAATACATGTGTTTTATTTGGAGATGGAGCGGGAGCAGTCGTAGTTGAATATGACCAAGACACAACCGAGAGCTTCTATCTCAACTCAAGTGGAGATGAACGTGGAGTCTTAACCACAACACCAATTGCTGTAGTAAATCCACTAACAGATAACCAAGCAGAACCTATTCATTTCCAAATGAATGGACAAGAAGTCTTCAAATTTGCGATACATGCTATTAAAGAAACAATTATGGAGCTATTAGAACAAGCAAACTTAACAATCGATGAAATCAATCTCATCATTCCCCATCAAGCCAATAAACGTATCATTGATAAAGTTGTTAAAGATTTAAAAGTTCCGAGCGAAAAATTCTTTTTAAACTTAGATAACTATGGAAATACATCAGCCGCTAGTATACCGATTGCCTTAAAAGAAGCAATAGATACTAGGCACATCAAATCAGGGGATAAAATAATGCTCATCGGATTCGGTGGCGGTAAAACATGGGGTGGATGTATGATCTCCCTGTAGATAAAAAACAAAAGGAGGATAAAAAGATGTCTTTGACAACTTTATTAAATATAAAATACCCAATTATTCAAGGTGGAATGGCTAACATCTCATCAGCAGAACTAGTAGCAGCTGTTTCAAATGCTGGAGGACTTGGAATCATTGGTTCAGGTGGTTGGGATGCCCCACGCCTAAGAGAAGAAATTCGTAAATGCAAACAACTAACAGACAAACCTTTTGGTGTCAATTTAATGCTTATGAATCCGCACTGTGACCAACTATCAGAAGTTATTATTGAAGAAGGGGTTAAAGTAGTGACAACAGGAGCAGGAAGTCCAGGTCCATACATTGAAAAATGGAAAGCTGCCAAGATCAAAATTATTCCAGTTGTTGCCTCAGTTGCTTTGGCAAAACGTATGGCACGTTTAGGAGTAGATGCCATTATTGCCGAAGGAACGGAATCCGGTGGCCATGTTGGGGAGTTAACGACTATGTCATTAGTTCCACAAGTTGTCGATGCTGTGGATATCCCAGTTATTGCAGCGGGAGGAATTGCGGATGGTCGTGGATTTATGGCGGCTATGGCTCTTGGAGCAAGTGGCGTTCAAATTGGAACTCGCTTCTTAACCGCTAAAGAATGCCCAGTACATGAAAACTATAAACTAGCGCTAATCAAAGCAAAAGATACAGACACAGTCGTAACAGGACGAAGTGTTGGTGTTCCAGTTCGTTGTTTAAAAAATCCGATGACGCGTGAATACATCGCTCTTGAGAAAAAAGGAGTATCAGCCGAAGAATTAGAGTATTTAACACTCGGTTCACTTCGTAAAGCCGTTCTAGAAGGAGACACAAAATCAGGATCTGTCATGGCGGGACAAGTAGCAGGAATGCTTTCTAAAGTCCAATCCGTATCAGAAATTATAGAAGATATTACAAATCACGCATCAGAAGTTTTTAAAAATTTGGAGGTCATGTAATATGGGGAAAGTTGCATTCTTATTCTCAGGACAAGGAGCACAATATGTCGGAATGGGGAAATCACTTTATGAACAAAACCCAACCGCACGTCAGTTATTCAATCAAGCCAATGACTTATTATCATTTGATTTAAAAGAATTATGTTTTGAAGATTCACAAAATTTAATTAATCAAACAGCTTATACACAACCAGCCATTTTTACAATTTCTCAAATGGCATTAGCTACTTTAAAAGAAGCAGGAATCAAACCAGATGTTGTAGCGGGATTTAGTCTAGGTGAGTACAGTGCGTTATGTGCAGCAGATGTTTTCTCGTTTACTGAAGGAGTGGAACTTGTTGCTAAAAGAGGAGAACTTATGGGAGTAGCATCAGGTGATGGAAAAATGGCCGCCCTACTTGGATTAGATGTTGAAAAGGCAACAGCTTTATGTAGCGAAGCTTCTTCAAAGGGAGTAGTGGAGTTGGCCAATTTAAACTGCCCAGGACAAATCGTGATTGGTGGAGAGGCCGAAGCTGTTAATTATGCTTGTGAATTAGCAAAAGGATACGGGGCAAAACGTGCCTTAATCTTGCCAGTTAGTGGACCTTTCCATACCTCTTTATTAAAAGAAACAGCCCAAAATTTTGGACAACTATTAAAAATGAAAAACTTAAATCAACCTAAACTTCCAATCGTTTTAAACGTGCTAGGAGATTTCTATCATCACGATTTATCACTAATTGACTTAATGATAAAACAAATGGCGACAAGTGTGAAATGGGAAGCAAGTATCAAAAAAATGATTGAAGATGGAGTAGATACCTTCATTGAGATTGGACCAGGTAAAACATTGAGTGGATTTGTTAAAAAAATAGATCGTAGCGTTAAAATTTTAAATGTAGAAGATGTGGCATCATTAGAAGCAACTATTAAGGCGCTTCAAAATTAAATAAGTTCCTATTAAGTTTCTACAGAAATTTTATAGTTTGAATCAATAATGAAGCATTTTAATGACCAAGATTCATTTTTTTAGATATGGTATTAATCGTTTTGAATACAGGAGGGAATTTTATGAACTTATCAGGTAAAGTCGCATTAGTGACAGGAGGCTCTCGAGGAATTGGAGCAGCTATCGTCTTAAAATTAGCTTCACTTGGTTGTGACATTGCACTTAATTATTGCGGAAGTAAAGAACGTGCCGAAGCCATTGCTAAACAAGCTGAAAGCTTAGGTGTAAAAGCAAGCGTTTATCAAGCAAATGTTGCAAATTATGAAGAAGTTGAAAGCATGACGAAAGCTATTATAAAAGATTTTGGACATTTAGATATCGTGATCAATAATGCAGGAATTACATCAGATAATCTTATGATGCGTATGGATGAAGATTCATTTGATTCTGTTATCGATGTGAACCTAAAAGGAACATGGAATGTTTGTAAATCGATTACGCGTCCTATTTTAAAACAACGCAGTGGAGTAATTATCAACTTATCGTCAGTCGTTGGGATTAACGGAAATGTTGGACAGGCAAACTACGCTGCATCAAAAGCTGGGGTAATTGGGTTAACAAAATCATTAGCAAAAGAATATGCCTCAAGAAATGTTCGAGTTAACGCTGTTGCTCCAGGATATATCAAATCAGATATGACCGCAAAATTATCAAGTGATATTACAGATAAAGTATTAGAAAATATTCCACTTGGAAGCCTGGGTGAAGTAGAAGATATTGCAAATGCAGTTGCTTTTCTAGTTAGTGATCAGGCTCGTTATATCACAGGACAAGTATTAGTCGTAGATGGTGGAATGGCAATTTAATGAAGGATGGTGCAAATTATGAGTAAACGTAGAGTTGTAGTAACTGGACTTGGGACAGTTTGTCCTGTTGGAAACAATGTTGAAACAATGTGGAAAAACATTCAAGACGGAGTTTGCGGAATCGATGAAATCACTCACTTTGATGCATCAGATTTCAAAGTTAAATTAGCAGCAGAAATTAAAGACTTAAACGTTGAAGAGTATATTAATAAAAAAGAAGCAAAGCGTTTAGATCGCTTTAGCCAATTAGCGATGATTGCTTCAAAACAAGCATTTGAAGATTCAAACCTTCAAACAGAAGAACTTGATGCTCATCGTTTCGGAGTTATTTTAAGTTCAGGAATTGGCGGACTTCAAACGATTGAAGAGGAAAAGGAAAAAGGAATGAAAAAAGGATACGAACGTGTCTCACCATTCTTCATTCCAATGGCTATAGGAAACTTAGCAGCAGGTAATGTTGCCATTATGTTAGGTGCTAAAGGAGCATGTCTTGACATTGTGACAGCTTGTGCAGCGGGAACTAATTCAATTGGAGAAGCCTTCAAATATATCCGTGATGGTTATGCAGATATCATGTTAACTGGAGGAGCAGAAGCCTCAATTACACCACTTGGAATTGGTGGATTCTCTTCAATGAAGGCTTTAACGACATCAGATGATAAAAATCGTGCTTCAATTCCATTCGATGCACAGCGTAATGGATTCGTTATGGGAGAAGGAGCAGGTGTTTTAATTTTAGAAGAATACGAACATGCCAAAAAACGTGGAGCTAAAATCTACGCTGAAATGATCGGATATGGTGTAAGCTGTGATGCTTTCCACATGACAGCCCCAGATTCGGAAGCTAATGGTGCTGCTGCTTGTTTTGAAATGGCACTTAAAGATGCTTCACTTGAACCAAATCAAATTGATTACATTAACGCCCACGGAACATCGACACCACTGAATGACAAACTAGAGACACTTGGTATCAAAAAAGTCTTTGGTAAAGAAACAAAATTAATGGTTAGCTCAACTAAAGGAAATACAGGTCACTTACTTGGAGCAGCAGGTGGAGTAGAAGCTATCATCACAGTTAAAGCTTTACAAGATGGATTTGTTCCTGCAACAATTAACTATTCACAACCTGATCCAGAATGTGATTTAGATATCGTTCCTAATGTTGGACGTCATCAAAATATTAAATATGCCATGTCAAATTCATTAGGATTTGGTGGTCATAACGCATGTATCGTCTTTAAAAAATACGAATAACTCTTTCTATATTATATATACATAAAAAAAGAAGGTGAAAGCATGGTCTTAAATAGTAATCAAATTCAAGAAATTATCCCGCACCGCTATCCATTTTTATTAGTAGATCGAATTGATGAATTAGAACCAGGAAAAAGAGCCCTTGGAGTCAAATGTGTTTCAGCAAACGAAATGCAATTTATGGGACACTTTCCACAACAACACGTCATGCCTGGCGTCCTAATCATTGAAGCCTTAGCGCAAGTAGGAGCTGTTGCCATTTTAAGTCTTGAAGATAATAAAGGTAAAATTGCTTACTTTGCTGGTATCAAATCAGCAAAATTTCGTCAAAAAGTCATTCCAGGTGATATCTTAACTCTTGAAACAGAACTAACAAAAATAAAGGGAAGTGTTGGAGTTGGTAAAGCCATCGCCAAACTTGGAGATAAAGTAGCCGTCGAAGCAGAATTAATGTTCGCCATCGGATAAAAAGAAAAGGTTGTAGAAAAAATGTATTTTCTATAACCTTTTTTGTTACAACACAGAATAAATTGCTATAATAAGTTATCATAATCAAAGTAGGTGTCAAAAACATGCCATTACTCATAGCAATTCTTTTCATCGGCCTATTTACATGGCTAATCTATACAAAAAAAGATATCTTTTCTAACAAAAAGAAATTCTTACAAATTGAACTTGGCATCATATTACTAGCCACATTAATCATCCTAATCATTTCAGGAATTGGAATAACCATGGGCTTTTTATTACTATGGGTTGCCATTGCCTTTTTAAGTTATTATATTTATCAAAATTACCATCAAAAAGTAGGATTTATCGGTGTTAGCTTCTGTGCCTTCTTCAATATTGTCTTCCTATATCTCCAATTTTGGATATATGGGACACAATATTAATAAAAAAGACTATCTAATGGACCTTAGATAGTCTTTTTTTGATTGTATAATAATAGAAAAAGAGGAGGAATAAAAAATGGAAAAAACAAATTATCATACACATACACCAAGATGCCTGCATGCGGGAGGGACAGAAACTGAATACATCGAAGCAGCTATCGAAAATAACATGACCATTCTAGGATTCTCAGACCATGCTCCGTATCCAGATAACAGATTTGGATTACGAATGCAGTATGAGGAGCTCGATGATTATTTACAAACTATCAAAAATTTAAAAAAACAATATAAAAACCAAATTGAAATTCGTGTTGGCCTTGAAATTGAATATGATTCCGAAAAAAAAGCATACTATGAACAGTTACTTAATGAAAAAGGTGTCGAATACTTAGTGCTAGGACAACACATCTACGTCTCACCAAACAAAGAATACATCAACATCTATAGTCTAAACAACACAGAGCAATATATTGAATATGCTCAAACCATCAAAGAAGCAGTTCAAACTGGATATTTCGCTTTTATCGCACATCCGGATGTCATTTTTGTAAATGACCTTGCCTGGGATCAAAACTGTGAACTTGCATCAGACATCATCATAGAAGCTGCAATTAAAACAAAAACCCCATTAGAATTCAATGCCAATGGACTAAGACGAGGAATTCAAGCATTTTGTGATGAAGAAAGATACCCATATCCGCATCCAAAATTCTGGTCAAAAGTTGCAAAAACAAACATTCCCGTTCTAATTAACGCAGATGCACACCATCCAAGTAATATTTACGATGACAAAATGGAACTAGCTTATAAATTAGTAGACGAATGGGGACTAAACCTCATAACTGATTACATATAATCAGAGTCATTAGTATTCCCACCTTCATTAAGTTATATTAATACAATTATAAAACTAGGTAGAAGTGGGTGGACCCGATGAAACGTCAAATCATAGTAAGTTTCATGGCAATACTGGTATGTATGTTAAGTTCTATAAATGCATCAGCTGAAGCTAACGAACAAAATGAACAAGAAATCAGACAAAAACTTTATAAAGACTACGAGCAGGCATCAGGTGTCCCTTGGTATCAAATAGCCGCCGTTGATCAATACGAGCGCAATACCTATAAATTCCGTGAAGAATGTACATTTAAGTACGATACCATCTCAATTTGTTTTCCAAATGAAATATGGTCAGGCCCTGAAAATCCAATTTATTATGATAATAATAGTTTGACTATTAATCTTTTTGGAGGTATTGGTAAAGATGGAGATGGAGATGGGATAGCAGATATTAATAATGAAGAAGACGTAATGTATACAATGGTCGAGTATTTACGTTCATATAATGATTTTGAAGCCGCCATTGCATCTTATTATCAAAAGGAACAAACTCTAACGATTATAAAAGAAATTGCGATGCTATTTGAACATTTTGATACAATTACACTAGATAAACGATCGTTACCAGTATCACGCCATTATAGTTATAGTTTTAGTGATAACTATGGTACAGCACGAAGTTGGGGTGGGGCTAGATCACATGAAGGAATAGATATTTTTGCTGGATACTCAACACCAGTATTATCCACAGCTTACGGAGTCATTGAAATAATGGGATGGAATGATTTTGGTGGATATCGAATTGGTATAAGAGATATTTATAATACATATCAATACTATGCACATCTTCAAGGATTTGAAGGAAATATTAAAGAAGGTGACATAGTCGAACCGGGACAAGTGATAGGATATGTTGGTAGTACAGGATATGGGAAAGAAGGAACAAGCGGTAAATTCCCACCACATTTACATTTTGGTTTGTACAAGTATGATGGAAAATGTGAATGGGCATTTAACCCATACCCACATCTAAAACGATGGGAAAAACAGAAATAAGAAAAAAGGTCAAATAACTATTATTTGACCTTTTTTAAAAAAATTAAAAAAAGTATTCAAAAAGTGTTGACGATAATTTATATACATGTTATTATATAAAAGTCGTCAGGACATGAAACAAAATGGAGCAGTACTCAAGTGGCTGAAGAGGTGCCCCTGCTAAGGGTATAGGTCGGGCAACCGGCGCGAGGGTTCAAATCCCTCCTGCTCCGCCATTTAAAAAATGGCCCGTTGGTGAAGCGGTTTAACACACATGCCTTTCACGCATGCATACACGGGTTCGAATCCCGTACGGGTCACCATTTAAATTGAATAAGAAGGTCCAGTGGTGTAGCGGTTAACATGCCTGCCTGTCACGCAGGAGATCGCGGGTTCGATTCCCGTCTGGACCGCCATTTAGAAACGGGAAGTGGCTCAGCTTGGTAGAGCACCTGGTTTGGGACCAGGGGGTCGCAGGTTCGAATCCTGTCTTCCCGACCATAATAAGCGGGTGTAGTTTAATGGTAGAACTTCAGCCTTCCAAGCTGACTGTGAGAGTTCGATTCTCTTCACCCGCTCCATTAATTTCATTGTGATGTGCCATGAAAAAACCGTATATGCGGTCGTGGCGGAATGGTAGACGCGCCAGCTTGAGGGGCTGGTAGGAGCAATCCTGTGGAGGTTCGAGTCCTCTCGGCCGCACCATGATGAATATCAAGATGAATCAATGAAATGCTCGCAAATTAGCTTAGAAAAATACAACAAAGAATATGCGCCCATAGCTCAATTGGATAGAGCGTTTGACTACGGATCAAAAGGTTAGGGGTTCGACTCCTCTTGGGCGCGCCATAATATGATGATAATGAACTCGAAAGAGTTCTTTTTTTATGCTTTTCAAACTATTGAATTAATACTGTTATCACTAATAACACTTTATGTTTTTGTATTAATCGTTGAATTTAACTTTGTTGCTGAACGTTTTTTTTATGTGATAGTTTATTAAATTAAAAGTAATTCAAAAAAATAGAAAGGGTTTTTGTAATAGAATGGACCTAGTATACAAAAAATTAACAATCAAATCTAGAGATTAAATTAAATCTACTCCAGTATCGAGAATAAATCTTCAATAATGTGCTAGAGGGTAATATAATTAAGAAAAAAAGGAAGAACTAGAAAATATGTAGAAGGTTAATCAGGTATTTGTATGATTATTAAAATGCAAAGCGATTAACCAAAGAAAGTGTCAAGTGATTAGGGAAGTATGCTTAATAATTACTATATATAATTAAAATTCATAAAGTTGATTGGGAAAAAAGCTACTTATTTATCTTGGTAAAAAGAAAGCATTGAAAGGATGAATGATTTTTCTATAAGACGATATATTTAGCTCCAGTGAATGAGATGAAAATTGAGTTATTATTAATCATAAAATGTAAAGTGAAAAATAATAAGTTATCTTTATATAAACGTTTTTGAAGTAGATTTGATAAATTTGAAATTAAATAAAAAAACAAAAGAAAGTATTTGACAAAAAAACGAAATAGATGTTATTATATAAAAGTTCTGAAAAAAGAACTTATAAAAATGTTTGAAATAATGTTTTTTTGAAAAATATTTGACAAAAAACGACACAAATGTTATTATATAGAAGTTCTGAAAAAGAATAAAAAATCTTTTTCAAAAAAAGATTTGACAAAAAACGACACAGATGATAAAGTTAATGAGTCAAAAAAAGGTCCAGTGGTGTAGCGGTTAACATGCCTGCCTGTCACGCAGGAGATCGCGGGTTCGATTCCCGTCTGGACCGCCATTTAAATAATGGCCCGTTGGTGAAGCGGTTTAACACACATGCCTTTCACGCATGCATACACGGGTTCGAATCCCGTACGGGTCACCATAAAAACTTCAAAAAAGTGTTTGACAGAAAGAGTTAAACATGATAAGATAATCAAGTCGCTGAAACAAGTGACAAAGAAGTTCTTTGAAAACTAAACAGAACGTCAACAAACATTACTTTAAGAAAATAAGTTTCTTAAAAGAAGCTTAGGATATAAACAAACTATTATGGAGAGTTTGATCCTGGCTCAGGATGAACGCTGGCGGCGTGCCTAATACATGCAAGTCGAGCGAACCACTTCGGTGGTGAGCGGCGAACGGGTGAGTAACACGTAGGTTATCTGCCCATCAGACGGGGACAACGATTGGAAACGATCGCTAATACCGGATAGGACGAAAGTTTAAAGGTGCTTCGGCACCACTGATGGATGAGCCTGCGGCGCATTAGCTAGTTGGTAGGGTAAAGGCCTACCAAGGCGACGATGCGTAGCCGACCTGAGAGGGTGAACGGCCACACTGGGACTGAGACACGGCCCAGACTCCTACGGGAGGCAGCAGTAGGGAATCTTCGGCAATGGGCGAAAGCCTGACCGAGCAACGCCGCGTGAATGATGAAGGCCTTCGGGTTGTAAAATTCTGTTATAAGGGAAGAATGGCTCTAGTAGGAAATGGCTAGAGTGTGACGGTACCTTATGAGAAAGCCACGGCTAACTACGTGCCAGCAGCCGCGGTAATACGTAGGTGGCGAGCGTTATCCGGAATTATTGGGCGTAAAGAGCGCGCAGGTGGTTGATTAAGTCTGATGTGAAAGCCCACGGCTTAACCGTGGAGGGTCATTGGAAACTGGTCAACTTGAGTGCAGAAGAGGGAAGTGGAATTCCATGTGTAGCGGTGAAATGCGTAGAGATATGGAGGAACACCAGTGGCGAAGGCGGCTTCCTGGTCTGTAACTGACACTGAGGCGCGAAAGCGTGGGGAGCAAACAGGATTAGATACCCTGGTAGTCCACGCCGTAAACGATGAGTGCTAAGTGTTGGGGGTCGAACCTCAGTGCTGAAGTTAACGCATTAAGCACTCCGCCTGGGGAGTACGGTCGCAAGACTGAAACTCAAAGGAATTGACGGGGACCCGCACAAGCGGTGGAGCATGTGGTTTAATTCGAAGCAACGCGAAGAACCTTACCAGGTCTTGACATACCAGTGACCGTCCTAGAGATAGGATTTTCCCTTCGGGGACAATGGATACAGGTGGTGCATGGTTGTCGTCAGCTCGTGTCGTGAGATGTTGGGTTAAGTCCCGCAACGAGCGCAACCCCTGTCGTTAGTTGCCAGCATTCAGTTGGGGACTCTAACGAGACTGCCAGTGACAAACTGGAGGAAGGTGGGGATGACGTCAAATCATCATGCCCCTTATGACCTGGGCTACACACGTGCTACAATGGTTGGTACAAAGAGAAGCGAAGCGGTGACGTGGAGCAAACCTCATAAAGCCAATCTCAGTTCGGATTGTAGGCTGCAACTCGCCTACATGAAGTTGGAATCGCTAGTAATCGCGAATCAGCATGTCGCGGTGAATACGTTCCCGGGTCTTGTACACACCGCCCGTCACACCACGAGAGTTTACAACACCCGAAGTCAGTGGCCTAACCGCAAGGAGGGAGCTGCCTAAGGTGGGGTAGATGATTGGGGTGAAGTCGTAACAAGGTATCCCTACCGGAAGGTGGGGATGGATCACCTCCTTTCTATGGAGAAAGAGACGTTCTGTTTAGTTTTGGAAGAATTTCTTCCAAAAGTTGATCTTTGAAAACTAGATATCTTCAAACAGAAGAAAAAAATAAAGAATTATTTTTTATAGGTTAAGTGAATAAGGGCGCACGGAGGATGCCTTGGCACTAGGAGTCGAAGAAGGACGCGACAAACGGCGAAACGCCTCGGGGAGCTGTAAGTGAGCTTTGATCCGGGGATATCCGAATGGGGAAACCCGCTAGTGGTTATACGCTAGCACCATATGGTGAATACATAGCCATATAGGAGACAGACCCAGGGAACTGAAACATCTAAGTACCTGGAGGAAAAGAAAGAAAAATCGATTCCCGTAGTAGCGGCGAGCGAAGTGGGAAGAGCCCAAACCGGCACTAGCCGGGGTTGTAGGACCTTCATAATTGACAAATCATGATAGCCGAGTGGTCTGGGAAGGCCAACCGGAGAGGGTGAGAGTCCCGTAGGTGAAATTGTGAAATGCATGGAAGGAATCCTGAGTACGGCGGGACACGTGGAATCCCGTCGGAATCAACGAGGACCATCTCGTAAGGCTAAATACTACCTAGTGACCGATAGTGAACCAGTACCGTGAGGGAAAGGTGAAAAGAACCCCGGAAGGGGAGTGAAAGAGAACCTGAAACCGTGTGCCTACAAATAGTCAGAGCCCGTTAATGGGTGATGGCGTGCCTTTTGTAGAATGAACCGGCGAGTTACGATATCGTGCGAGGTTAAGCAGAAGATGCGGAGCCGTAGCGAAAGCGAGTCTGAATAGGGCGAAGAGTACGATGTTGTAGACCCGAAACCGTGTGAGCTAGCCATGAGCAGGCTGAAGGTCAGGTAACACTGACTGGAGGGCCGAACCAGGGCACGTTGAAAAGTGCTTGGATGACTTGTGGCTAGGGGTGAAATTCCAATCGAACACGGATATAGCTGGTTCTCTCCGAAATAGCTTTAGGGCTAGCCTCGATGGCAAGTCTACTGGAGGTAGAGCACTGAATGGGTGATGGCCCCACCTCGGGGTACTGATCTCAATCAAACTCCGAATGCCAGATAGATATCATCGGGAGTCAGACTGTGGGTGATAAGGTCCATGGTCAAAAGGGAAAGAGCCCAGACCGCCAGCTAAGGCCCCCAAGTGTCCGTTAAGTGGAAAAGGATGTGGAGATGCACAGACAACTAGGAGGTTGGCTTAGAAGCAGCCATCCTTTAAAGAGTGCGTAATAGCTCACTAGTCGAGTGACTCTGCGCCGAAAATGTACCGGGGCTAAACGGACCGCCGAAGCTGCGGATTGACACTTAGGTGTCAGTGGTAGGAGAGCGTTCTAACAGCGGAGAAGCAGTACCGGAAGGAGCTGTGGAGCGGTTAGAAGTGAGAATGCCGGTGTGAGTAGCGAAAGATAGGTGAGAATCCT
Organism: Turicibacter sanguinis; assembly: GCF_013046825.1. Lineage (NCBI taxonomy): Bacteria > Bacillati > Bacillota > Erysipelotrichia > Erysipelotrichales > Turicibacteraceae > Turicibacter > Turicibacter sanguinis. The sequence goes on from NZ_CP053187.1 coordinate 1,335,486, forward strand.
ATCCATCGAAAGCCTAAGGTTTCCAGGGGAAGGCTCGTCCGCCCTGGGTAAGTCGGGACCTAAGGTGAGGCCGAAAGGCGTAGCCGATGGACAACAGGTTGATATTCCTGTACCACTTATTAAACTGATGGAGTGACGGAGAAGGCTAAGTTGAGCGTGTTAATGGATTCACGTGTAAGCAGTGAGGTGGTCATGTAGGCAAATCCGCATGGCATAACATTGAGCTGTGATGCCGAAGCCGTATGGCGAAGTCAACTGATGTCACGCTTCCAAGAAAAGCTTCTAGGGTTAATTTAGTAAGTGCCCGTACCGATAACCGACACAGGTAGGCGAGGAGAGAATCCTAAGATGAGCGAGAGAACTCTTGTTAAGGAACTCGGCAAAATGACCCCGTAACTTCGGGAGAAGGGGTGCTTGTGAAAGCAAGCCGCAGTGAATAGGCCCAGGCGACTGTTTATCAAAAACACAGGTCTCTGCTAAACCGCAAGGTGATGTATAGGGGCTGACGCCTGCCCGGTGCTGGAAGGTTAAGAGGAGAGGTTAGCGCAAGCGAAGCTTTGAATTGAAGCCCCAGTAAACGGCGGCCGTAACTATAACGGTCCTAAGGTAGCGAAATTCCTTGTCGGGTAAGTTCCGACCCGCACGAAAGGCGTAACGATCTGGGCGCTGTCTCAACAAGAGACTCGGTGAAATCATAGTACCTGTGAAGATGCAGGTTACCCGCGACAGGACGGAAAGACCCCGTGGAGCTTTACTGTAGCTTGATATTGAGCACTGGTGACACATGTACAGGATAGGTAGGAGACGAAGAAGCCAGGACGCCAGTCTTGGTGGAGTCGCTGTTGGGATACTACCCTTGTGTTACTGGGGTTCTAACCCGTGGCCATGATCTGGTCAGGGAACAGTGTCAGGTGGGCAGTTTGACTGGGGCGGTCGCCTCCCAAAGAGTAACGGAGGCGCCCAAAGGTTCCCTCAGAATGGTTGGAAATCATTCGAAGAGTGTAAAGGCAGAAGGGAGCTTGACTGCGAGACCTACAAGTCGAGCAGGGACGAAAGTCGGGCTTAGTGATCCGGCGGTACCGAATGGAAGGGCCGTCGCTCAACGGATAAAAGCTACCCCGGGGATAACAGGCTGATCTCCCCCAAGAGTTCACATCGACGGGGAGGTTTGGCACCTCGATGTCGGCTCATCGCATCCTGGGGCTGTAGTCGGTCCCAAGGGTTGGGCTGTTCGCCCATTAAAGCGGTACGCGAGCTGGGTTCAGAACGTCGTGAGACAGTTCGGTCCCTATCCGTCGTGGGCGTAGGAAATTTGAGAGGAGCTGTCCTTAGTACGAGAGGACCGGGATGGACACACCGCTGGTGTACCAGTTGTTCTGCCAGGAGCATAGCTGGGTAGCTACGTGTGGACGGGATAAACGCTGAAAGCATCTAAGCGTGAAGCCCCCCTCAAGATGAGATTTCCCATTCGAAAGAAGTAAGATCCCTTGAAGACGACAAGGTAGATAGGTCAGAAGTGGAAGTGTGGTGACACATGGAGCGGACTGATACTAATCGATCGAGGACTTAACCAAAGAAACTGAAGAAGATATCTAGTTTTGGAAGATTAACGAAAGAATCTCCAAAAGGTCTAGTGACGATGGCAAGGAGGGCACACCTGTTCCCATACCGAACACAGAAGTTAAGCTCCTTAGCGCCGAGGGTAGTACGCAAGTGCGAGAGTAGGACGTTGCTGGGCCAAAGAAATAAAAAGCACTTAAATAGTGCTTTTTTTGCGTTTAAAAATTAATATAGTTATGTAAGTTCCCTACTTTCGATTTGTTCATATATTAACATGTAACATATCGAAAGTAGGGATTTATCATGTATTTTTTATCAATATTATTATTCTCTGCTGCAGTTACCTGTGATGGGTTAATCATAGGTCTCAGCTATGGAGCTAGAAAAGTTAAGATTAATTTCATGTGTAATCTTATTGTAGGTATTATTTCTTGTTTGGGAACGATGATTGGAATGTATACAGGCCAGTTATTTGATATATTTTTAGTTGAATCTGTGGCAACCTATTTAGGGAGTGTCTTATTATTCTTATTCGGATTATATATGTTTTATCAAGCTTTATATAAACAATTAAATGCAAGAAAACAAAAAGAAGCATTGATGACAAATGTAGCGGATTTAGCTGAGACGTTTGACAGAGACCACTCTAAGACAATTGAGGTAAAAGAGGCACTTATGCTTGGATTATTTTTGTGTATTAATAATATTGGGTTAGGTGTTGGTGCTTCTTTGACCGGTCTAAATATTCTACTTACTTCTATAACATGTTTAGTTTTAAGTGTCGTTTTTATAGGGGGTGGATGTCATTTAACTTATAATTTTCTTAGTGAAAAAACGGTTCAATATGCCGAATATGTAGCAAGTATAATGATTATGATTTTGGCTATATATGAATTGTTTTTTTAAGAGGATAGATATTAAATCTATCCTTTTTTTATTGAATGTAATTAATGTAAAAACTTATGCTATAATAGTTTATAGTTTATTAATTTATTTTGAAAATGTAGCAAATATAAAATCCATACTAAATTTAGTAGATATAATAATTATAGGTGATTAGATGAAGCATGTTATTAAGACACAATCAGTAGAAGAAACACAAAAAGTAGCTTATGCAATTGGAAAATGGGTTAAGTCAGGCATGATTTTAACATTGGAAGGAGACTTAGGAGCTGGAAAAACTACTTTTACTAAAGGGTTAGCTAAAGGATTGGATATTAAACGTAATGTTAATAGTCCAACATTTACGATAATTAAAGAATATCAAGGTCGGTTACCTTTATATCATATGGATGTGTATCGTTTGGAAAATGGTGCTGATGAAATTGGACTAGATGACTATCTATATGGTGAAGGAGTCTGCGTGATTGAATGGGCTAGTATGATTGAAGATTTACTACCAAATGAGCGACTAGATATTAAAATATTCCGTGATGGAGAGTTTGAGCGTCGTATTGAATTATTGCCAATCGGATCTGAATATGAAACAGTTAGTGAGGAGTTAAATTAATGTTCGTTTTAGGAATTGATACATCGAATACAATTTTATCTATTGCATTGGTTAAGGATGGTGAGACTTTAGCAGAGCTTACTGAGGCCACAAAGAATGATCATTCAAAAAAATTAATGCCAGCAATTCAAGACTTATTTAAGCAAGTACATGCTACTCCACAACAATTAGATCGTATTGTTGTTGCAGAAGGACCAGGTTCTTATACAGGTGTACGAATTGGTGTTACGGTAGCTAAGATGTTAGCATGGACATTAGAAAAAGAGTTAGTCGGGATTTCTAGCCTTGCGGTCATAGCTCGAAATATTGAAGAAGAAGGATTAATTATTCCATTATTTGATGCTCGACGTGAGACTGTATTTGCAGGTGTATATGATGGTAAAACTCATAATGTTGTTTTAGAAGATGGACACTATGAATTACGTCAATTATTGGAGCATTTAAAGGAAAGTCCTAAAACAATGTATTTCCTTGGCAATGATGTAAGTCGCTATTGGGATTTAATTGTTGAATATTTGGGAGAACAGGCAGTTCAAACGACTGATGAGGAGTTAAATATCCCACATGCGAGTATGCTTATAGAATGTGCTAAAGATGTTAAACCAGTTGAGAATATTCATTTATTTGTACCTAAATATCATCGTTTGCCTGAAGCTGAAATGAATTGGCTATTAGAACAGAAGAAGTAGGGATAGTATGATGATTAGAAAGATGAAGGAATCGGATATTTCTGTATTAAATCAAATACATGAAGAACTTTTTCATCAGAGTTTTAATTTTGTTGATTATGCAGCAGAAAAGATGTTTCATTATGGAATTGTACTAGAAGACAAAGGTGAGATTTTAGGATATTTAGTAGGCCAGTTAGTATTTGAAATGGGCGATTTATTTTATATTGCAGTTAATCCTACTAAACGTGGAAATGGATATGGATTAAAGCTTATGGATAAGTTTATTTCTGATGCGAAGTGTTTACTCGCTGAGACGATTTCTCTAGAGGTTCGTGTGAGTAATCAACCTGCCATTTCACTTTATGAAAAGTGTGGGTTTTTACGTGCGAGCGTACGAAAGAATTATTATTCAGATGGTGAAGATGCTTTATTGATGGTTTATTATTTTAATACATAGAAATGGTGGTTTGAATGAAAAAAGATGTTTTAGTATTAGCAGTAGAGAGTAGTTGTGATGAAACGAGTGTTGCTGTTGTTAAAAATGGTACTGAGATTTTAGCCAATATTGTAGCATCACAAATTAAGAGTCATCAACGCTTCGGTGGTGTTGTTCCAGAGGTTGCGAGTCGTCATCACGTTGAGAGTATAACGGGTGTATTTGAGGAAGCTTTAGAGGTGGCTAACGTAACATGGAGTGATATTGATGCGATTGCTGTGACAGAGGGTCCAGGATTAGTAGGATCATTGTTAATTGGAATTAATGCAGCTAAGGTGTTATCATTTGTTCATAATATTCCGTTAGTGGGAGTTCATCATATTGCAGGTCATATTTATGCGAATCAGTTAGTAGAACCTTTAGAGTTTCCGTTATTGGCTTTAGTTGTGTCTGGTGGTCATACTGAATTAGTTTATATGAAAGATCATTATGATTTTGAAGTGATTGGTGAAACATTAGATGATGCTGTGGGTGAGGCATATGATAAGGTTGCTCGTACGTTAAAATTACCGTATCCAGGTGGGCCTCATATTGATCGTTTAGCAGCTGAGGGTGAGGATATATATAAATTACCTCGTGTTTGGTTAGACAAAGAGGCGTATGATTTTAGTTTCTCAGGATTAAAGTCTGCGGTTATTAATACGGTTCATAATGCTACGCAACGTGGGCAAGAGATTGTTCCACAAAATTTAGCAGCAAGTTTTCAAGCGAGTGTTGTTGAGGTATTAGTAGAGAAAACGATGCGTGCTGCCCGTCAGTATGGTGTTAAACAGATTATTGTAGCTGGTGGAGTATCAGCTAATAAGGGATTGCGTCATGCACTTGAAGAGGCTGTATCGAAAAATTCTGATGTAAAGTTAACGATTCCGCCATTATCTCTTTGTACAGATAATGCAGCAATGATTGGAGCTGCCGGAACACAAGCTTATTTAAAAGGACATCGTAGTGGTCTTGATATGAATGGAATGCCAGGAATGGAATTACAATCTTTATAGTCTTTAAATCGGTATATCGAGAGGTATACCAATTTTTTTATGTTTAAATATTTAAAAAGAACAAATGAATTCTTAGTTATTGAGAGTGATTTATATTAATAGTGTAAAGGTAATTGTTTCGAGATCTCATTATATAAAAAACTCTATCTGTGTAGATAGAGTTATAGGTGGTTAGATTATTTATTTCTCGCAGCATGACGTGCACGATTAGCTTTTGCATAAGCTTCACGAGCATTTTTATAATGGATGCCTCCTTCATTATTTAATGCTTTTGCCCATTCACGATGTCCGACTTTTGTCCAATGACTTGCGATTCTGTCATAAGTGGTATTTTTATTAATTCCACGTGACATTTAGCACTCCCCCTTTTGTTACATTATATTCAGCGGATTATCGCAATATTCTAAAAATATAGAAAAAAAGTCTCGATTTTCGAGACTTTTTTTGGTTACGCTAGTGATTCCCATGTTTCCATTGCATCAGCTAATAATTGTTCAAGTTCTTCAATGCGTGATTGAACTTCCGCTGATTTTTGTGTATCAAGGTAAACTTCTTCTTTGAAGAGTTCAGCTTGATTATAAGCTAATTCTTCTTCGTATTCTGAAATTTTTGTTTCGATATCTTCTAATTGACGTTTACGTTGTTGCTCTAAGCGACGTTGCTCTTTTTGTTTTTGATAATCAGTTATGGTTGATTCATCATTTTTCTTAGAGTTTTCGGCTTGTAGTGCTGCTTCTTTTTCAGCTAATTGTTGTTTTTTTTCAGTGTAGTCTGAATAGTTTCCAATATATGAAGTTACACCATGTGGAGTAACCTCTAAAACACGTGTCGCAATTTTATCGATGAAGTAACGGTCATGAGAGATGAAAAAGACAGTCCCTTCATAGTCTTCAAGTGATAATTCAAGCATTTCTTTACTATCAATATCTAAGTGGTTAGTCGGCTCATCGAGTAATAAGAAGTTGTTTTTTTCAAGCATGAGCTTACATAATGTGAGTCGAACTTTTTCTCCACCGGATAACTGATTAACGGTTTTAAAGACATCATCACCTGTAAATAAAAAGTTTCCAAGTAAGGTACGAATATCTTTTTCAAGTCGTCCAGGGAAACAATTCCAAACTTCATTTAAGACTGTATTGCTAGAGTTTAGGTTAGCCTGCTCTTGATCGAAATATCCCATATCTAAGCTTTTTCCATAATAGATATCTCCTTTAAGTGGGGGAAGGGTTTGTGCAACTGTTTTCAAAATAGTTGATTTTCCGATTCCATTAGGACCGATTAAAGCTACTCGATCAAGTCGATTAATTTGAAAGTTTAAATCGTCTGTAATCACCTGATTGTCGTACCCAACGCTTAAATTTTCTACTTTTAAAACGTCATTTCCACTGCGACGGTCAATTTCAAATGTGATTCCAATTGATTTATCGTTAATTTTAGGTATTTCAATACGTTCCATTTTCTCAAGTTTTTTACGTCGAGATTGGGCTTGCTTTGTCGTAGAGGCACGAACGATATTACGGCTAATGAAGTCTTCCATTTTTGAGATTTCTTTTTGTTGCTTTTCGTATTGTTTCATTAAAGAGCTATAAGCAACGGCTTTTTGGTCGATATAGTCTGAGTAATTTCCTTTGTATTTCGTACATTTTCTATATTCAATTTCATAAATAGTTGTAGCAATTTGGTCGATAAAGAAACGGTCGTGGGATACGATAACAACGGCGCCTGAATATTTTTTTAGGTATCCTTCTAACCATTCAATTGTATCAATATCTAAGTGGTTGGTTGGCTCATCGAGAATTAAGATATCTGGTTTTTGAAGTAGAAGTTTTGCTAACGCTAAGCGGGTTTTTTGTCCTCCACTTAAGTTTGAAATTTTTTGGTCAAAACCAATTTCATTGAATTTGAATCGATTTAAAATGTTATTAATTTCAGCTTCATAGGTGTAGCCACTCATTAATTCAAATTGGTGATTCATATTTTGGTATTGTTCGATAATTTTTAGGTAGGCTTCAGTTGTAGGATCAATTTCAGCCATTTTTAAACTTAATTCTTCTAATTGTTTCTTTAATTGAAGTGTTTTACTAAATACTTTTAACATTTCATTATAAATAGTATCGTCTGAATTAACATGGCTTGATTGTGCAAAATAACCAAGGATGACGCTTTGGGGTTTATGGATTTCACCTGAGTCAAAGTCAATTTCATCTGCAATCATTTTTAGTAGTGTTGATTTTCCAGCTCCATTACGTCCAACAACTGCTATGCGCTCACCCTTTTTGACTTCAAATTGGACGTTTTCAAGAATTGGCGTTCCTGAATAGAGTTTCGTCAATTTACTTGTTTGTAATAAAATCATGGTCTATCTCCTTTAAAAAGTTACGTTGTTTGAATTTAGTTTTTAAGGTTATGAGGTTATTAAAAACTCTGTGACTTTAATAATAAGTATAATGCTTAATCTCAAGATGTGCAACGGACACTAATGTAAATAAGGGACGATTTTTGAAGTAATTTAACATATAGACGTTTTATGCTCGTGACAGTATTCACATTGCATTATTTTCATGATATTATTTTAATATGGTAAAGGAGGTTTTTTATGCTATCAAATATTCCGAATGCAACAATAAAAAGATTAGCATTATACCGTCGCTGTTTCGTTGAATTAGATGAGATGGGGGTAAAACGAATTCAATCAAGCGAATTGAGCCAAAAAATTGGAATCGATTCAGCTACAATTCGTCGTGATTTTTCATATTTAGGTGAATTAGGACGCCAAGGTTATGGTTATGAAGTTAGAATTGTACTAGAAGCATTCAATAACTTGTTAAAAACAGAAGACGTTCAAAGCTGTGTTTTAATTGGGGTAGGTAACTTAGGACGTGCCTTATTAAAATATTTTAGTTCAGATAAATTCAAAAAACGCGTCTTCAGAACACCAGTTAACTTAGTTGCTGGGTTTGATACGGATGAGTCATTAGTGGGACAATGTATCGGCGATTTACCTTTATACCATTTAGATAGTTTAAAGGATTATATTGAGGAGCATAAAGTAACATATGTTATTTTAACGGTACCACCAACGGTAGCACAAGCTGTCGCTACATCATTAGAAGGATTGGGAATCAAAGGGATTTTAAACTTGTCATCAACAGTAATTAATGTGAGTGAAGAGATTACAGTTCATGAAGTTGATTTAAATATGGAACTAGAAACGTTATTCTTTTATGTATTCCAAAAAGAACAAGCGGGACGATAATTTATAAGGGATGTTATATGAGGGGGAAAAGCTTATAATCTTTAGGATTATAAGCTTTTTTATTGAATAAAAAGTGTCGAAATGACGCAAATTTTATAAGAATAAGGAGTTTTTATTATGTAAATGTAAGCGTCATAATTAATCTGTGGTTTATAATGGAAAAATCTTTTGTTTTGGTTGAAAAAAGGTTATAACCTAAGTATAATAAAAAGCGATGAGATGGGGAGAGTTGATGGTGATCATATAGACATCAATCAAATAATGACCATGGATTCAAATTTAAATTTCGATGCGTTGCATTCTTAGGAAGCGACAGTGGAGGAGAAGAAAAATGAATAGTACAAGAAAGAAAACAAAATTTTTAGTTTTACTGACAATGTTTTGTAGTATTGAGGTCGTTTTAATGTTTACACCACTTGGATTTATTCCACTTGGTCCAATTCGCGCGACAACATTGCATATTCCGGTTATTTTAGCGGGGATGTTACTTGGCGTTAAAGGTGGAGCAATAACTGGTTTAGTCTTTGGACTTGGAAGTGTGTTAATTAATACGATTACCCCAACGATTACATCGTTTGTATTTACTCCGTTTTATTCATTGGGTGAGTATCACGGGAATTTAATGAGTTTAGTCATCGCAATTGGCCCACGTGTATTACTTGGAGTCATGAGTGCATTGTTATATACTTGGTTTAAGAAACGAAATCATAATGTTGCAGGTAGTGCTGTTACGGCATTGGTCTGTACGATTATGCATAGTGTTTTAGTTTTAGGTATGATTTATTTATTCTTTGGTCCAAGCTATGCAGCGGCTAAAGGGGTAGATGTTTCAGAATTATTTGTGCTTTTAATGGGACTTATCACAACAAATAGTGTGTTAGAAGCAATTTTAGCCACTGTTGTAACGACACCATTAGTTAAGGTATTAGAGCCGATGATGAAGAAGGTGATGTAATTGAGCAAAAAGACGATTGTCTTAGGTGTCACGGGCGGTATTGCAGCATTTAAAAGTGCTCAGATTGCTAGTAATTTATATAAAAAGGGCTATGATGTCCATGTGATTATGACTAAAAATGCAACCGAGTTTATTCAGCCGTTAACATTTGAAACGTTAACTCATAATCGAGTATCAATTGATACGTTCGATCGTAATTTTGAGTATAATGTGAATCATATTTCATTGGCACAACGAGCAGATTTATTTGTAGTGGCTCCAGCATCAGCAAATTGTATTGCTAAGTTTGCTCATGGATTAGCAGATGATATGTTATCAACAACATTTTTAGCAGCGTCTTGTCCTAAATTAATTGCACCTGCAATGAATACGGGAATGTTAACTAATCCTATTACACAACGAAATATCAAGATGTGTAAAGAAGCTGGTATGCAATTTATTGAATCAGGCAGCGGTTATTTGGCTTGCGGTGATATTGGTGCCGGAAGATTAGCTGATGTAGATGATATTATGGATGCTATTGAATGGGCAATCGTTAAAGAAAAGCCACTTGAAGGAGTCAAGGTTGTTGTAACGGCAGGTCCTACACAGGAAGATTTAGACCCGGTTCGGTTTATTACGAATCACTCAAGTGGAAAAATGGGGTATTCAGTAGCCCGCGCAGCTAGAAATTTAGGAGCAAATGTAACGTTAATTTCAGGTCCGGTTAATTTAAGAAAGCCAGTGGGAATTGAAGTTATTAACGTTCGTACGGCAACGGAAATGTTTGAAGTATTCGATTCATTAAAGTCTCAGTATGATATTTTAATTAAATCAGCAGCTGTTTCAGATTACGGTGTTGAATCTGTTGCAAATCAAAAGTTGAAAAAATCTGGTGATCGATTGACTTTAGAATTTGTTATGAATCAAGATATTTTAGCTTATGCTGGTCAACATAAATTACCGCATCAAGTGGTTTGTGGATTCGCAATGGAGACTGAAAATTTAGTCGAGTTTGCGACTAAAAAATTAATAAATAAGAAAGCTGACATGATTGTTGCTAATCAGTTAACAGATGAAGGTGCAGGCTTTAATAAAGATACAAATTTAGTTACATTTATTACGGAATCGAACTGTGAGAAGCTTGATTTAATGAGTAAAGAGGCAGTTGGATATGAGATTTTAAGTCGTCTGATGACGATGTTAATGGAGAAAAGAGGAGAAGTATGTTAGTTGTTATTGACGTAGGAAATACAAACATTACATTAGGTGTGTATAATCAAGATGAGCTAATTGCTAATTTTCGATTAACAACTAAGATGCAAAGAACGTCAGATGAGTTTGGAATTACGATTTTGTCGTTTTTCCGTACGAAGGATATTAACCCTTTATCGATTGAAGCTGTCTTAATTTCTAGTGTTGTGCCGAAGGTTATGCATTCTTTAACTAATGGAATTCGTAAGTATTTTAACTTAGAGCCGATGATTGTAGGTCCTGGCGTGAAAACAGGTATTTCGATTAAAACAGAAAATCCAAAAGAGGTTGGAGCAGACCGAATTGTAGATATCGCAGCCGCTTATCATATTTATGGAGGACCTGCGCTAGTGATTGATTTCGGAACGGCGACAACGTATGATTATGTTAATGAATTTGGAGAATTTGAGTTTGGCGTAACTTCACCTGGAATTGAAATTTGTGCTCAAGCATTATGGACTCAAGCTGCTAAATTACCAGAGATTGAAATCAAAAAGCCTGAGTCAATTGTGTGCCGAAATACAATTACAAGCATGCAAGGTGGACTTGTCTTTGGATATATTGGACAAACTGAATATATTATTAAAAAGGTTAAAGAGCAAGTTGGCAAGGATCTTAAGGTTATTGCAACTGGGGGTCTTGGTCGAATTATTTTTAATGAAACGGATATGATTGATGTTTATGATCCAGATTTAGGATTTAAGGGAATGAAAATCATCTATCAAAAGACAAAACAAAATTAGAGAAATAAAAAGTTAGGAAGATTTTAAATCGTTCTAACTTTTTTCATTTCTCGACAAGTAGCATTTTAATAATTGGAATGCTCAATAAAATTAAGCATATTTATGGAAAGAGTGACTATAATAAATAGGAATTTGGTTTTTATCTATTGCCAATATTTATTAGTATTTGTATAATCAACACAGTAGCACTCTTACATCTTGAGTGCTAAAACGAGGAGGGAACATTATGTTAAAACCACTGAATAATCATGTTGTACTTGAAGTTGTAGAAGTTGAACTAACAACGGCAAGTGGAATTATTCTTTCAAGAGAAGCTGCAAAGCCAAGTCATTCTGAAGGTGTTATTTTGGCTGTGGGAGAAGGGCGTATTCTTGATAATGGACAACGTTTACCACTTGATGTTATGGTGGGACAACGTGTTATCTATAATGGATTTGGTGGAACTAAGGTCAACCATCAAGGGAAGGATTTAGTGATTGTTTCATCTGAGGATATTTTAGCAATTGTTGAATAATTGATATTAAAATAGTTTAAATATAGGTGATAAGGGAGGAATTTTAATGGCAAAAGAAATTTTATTTGCTGAAGATGCTCGTCGTGCGATGATTCGTGGTGTGGATAAGTTAGCTGATACAGTAAAAGTAACGCTTGGACCTAAAGGAAGAAATGTAATCCTTGAGCAAAAATTTGGAGCACCTCAAATTATTAATGATGGGGTTTCGATTGCAAAGGAAATTGAACTTGAGGATAAGTTTGAAAACATGGGAGCTCGTTTAGTGGCTCAAGTAGCAAGTCGTACGAATGATGTAGCAGGTGATGGGACAACGACGGCTACGGTTTTAGCACAAGCTATGATTCGTGAAGGAAATAAAAATATTGTAGCAGGTGCAAATCCAATGACGATTCGTCGTGGAATGGAACGCGCTGTTAAGGTTGCGGTTGAAGCATTAAAATCGGCTTCTAAACCGATTGAAGGAAAAGAATCGATTGCTAATGTTGCAGCTATTTCTGCAGCTGATGAGGAAATTGGTAAGTTAATTGCAGAAGCAATGGAACGTGTTGGAAATGATGGTGTGATTACATTAGAAGAGTCTAAAGGATTCGAAACAACAATGGATATTGTTGAAGGAATGCAATTTGATCGCGGATATTTATCATCATATATGGTAACTGATACAGATAAAATGGAAGCAATTTTAGATAATCCATATATTTTAGTGACGGATTCAAAAATCTCGACTTTACAAGATATTTTACCAATTCTTGAACAATTAGTTCAAACGGGTCGTCCAATGGTGATTGTGGCAGATGATGTTGAAAATGAAGCGTTGGCAGCTTTAGTTGTAAATAAGTTACGTGGAACATTTAATGTTGTAGCGATTAAAGCTCCTGGATTTGGAGATCGTCGTAAACGTATGCTTGAAGATATTTCAATTTTAACGGGTGCAGAGTTAATCACTGAAGAGCTAGGATTAGAGTTAAAAAATACAACTCTTGATCAATGTGGTCATGCAGGACGTGTTATTGTAACAAAAGATCATACAACGATGGTTGAAGGTGCCGGATCACAAATTGATATTCAAGCTCGTATTGCTCAAATTCGTGCAGAACTTGAAAATACAACGTCTGAATTTGATCGTGAAAAATTACAAGAACGTTTAGCAAAACTTTGCGGTGGAGTTGCGGTTATTAAAGTAGGTGCTGCAACTGAAACAGAATTGAAAGAGCGTAAATTACGTATCGAAGATGCGTTAAATGCAACACGTGCAGCGGTTCAAGAAGGAATTGTTGCTGGTGGTGGAACAGCCTATATGAATATTTATAATGAAGTAGCTCGAATTGATGCTAAAGGTGATGAAGCGACAGGAGTTAAAATTGTTTTAAAGGCATTAGAAGCTCCAGTACGCCAAATTGCTGAAAATGCAGGAATCGATGGATCAGTTATTGTGTATCGATTAAAAGAATTAGAAACTGGATTTGGATATAATGCGGCAACTGATGAGTTTGTTGATATGTTCAAAGCTGGAATTGTTGACCCAACAAAAGTAACACGTTCAGCACTTCAAAATGCGGCAAGTATTTCTGCTTCATTCTTAACAGCAGAAGCTGCAGTTGTTGAAATTGAAAAGCCACAGGCCGCACCTGCAATGCCTGAAATGGGTGGAATGCCATACTAATTATTTAGCTTTATAAAAGAGAGAATCAATTGTTTGATTCTCTCTTTTTGTATAAAGTTAACATGAGGTATAATAAAAGAAAAATACAGGGAGGATCTGAAATGTTGAAAGGAATTGGAACAGATATTGTTGAGATTAATCGTATCAGTTCTTTAAATCATAAAGAAAGATTTGTTAAAAAGTTACTAAGCAATGATGAGTATCAACTATTTTTAAATTTTAAATCTGAGAAAAGACAACATGAGTTTTTAGCCGGACGCTGGGCAGTAAAAGAAGCGTTATATAAGGCTCTTGGAACTTACTGTGATGGCAAATCATATACTGAGTTTAGTATTTTAAATGATGAAAATGGAAAACCATATTTAGATAAGCCTCAGTTAGAAGACATTCATTTGAGTTTAAGTCATTGCGAACAATATGCAGTGGCATTTGTTGTTGTAGAATCAAATTAAAACCAGTTGCCTATCAGTGCAACTGGTTTTAATTATTAGTCATTTCTACTAGAGAAGAGTAGAGCAATATTTATAAGTCCTGCGATTCCAACTAATCCATAAATAACTCTTGAAATAATTGCTGTTTGCCCACCAAATAAGTAAGCAACTAAATCAAATTCAAAAAATCCAATTAGTCCCCAATTTATTGCACCAATAATTGTTAGAACTAATGCAATACGCTGAATAATAGCCATCTTCGATGCTCCTTTCGTTTTGAATATTATTAGTATTTAATTAATATGGTAGTTTTATGTATTAGAAAGCATAAATTAAATATCGAATTCATATTATTTATTGAAATGAACTTAATAAAGAGGTGGATAGCGATGAAGAAATTATGTTTAGTGTTCGCAGTAATGCTTACCGTGCTATTAGCAGGATGCGGAGAAATGTCACAGCAAGACGTCGTAGATAAGTTAACAAGTAATCTCGACGATGCGAAGTCTTATTATGCAACTGGGGTTATGGAAGTTGATAATAATGGACAAATGTATCAATACAACGTAGAAGTGGCTTACCAACAACCAAATTACTACAAAGTAACATTGAAAAATGAAACAACTAACAATGAACAAATCATCTTAAAAAATGACGATGGAGTTTATGTTTTAACACCAGCGTTAAACAAACAATTTAAATTCCAAAGTGATTGGCCATTATCAAGTTCACAAGTGTATTTATATCAATCATTATTATCAGATATCTTAAATGATACTGAAACTTCATTCTTATCTGAAGACGATTGCTATACATTTGAGACAGTAGCTAATTATCATGGAAATCGTGATTTAACAACACAAAAAGTGGTGTTTGATAAAAAATCATTAACACCAACTGAAGTGTATGTGATGGATGCGGAGGGAACACCACGCGTTTCAATGAAATTTACATCATTCAAATTTAATGAGGATTTAGCTGATGGATATTTTGATTGTCAACAAACAATGGAGTATTCTCAAGAAACAATGGGCGAAGGTGTAATTAACACATTAACAGGTGAATTGTATCCTTCATATTTACCAGAGGGAACAACTCTTTCAAATAAACAATCAATTGAAACTGAAATGGGTGAACGTATTATTATGACGTTCGATGGAGATAAAGACTTCACAATGATTCAAGAACCAGCTTCTTATTCAGAAACTGGTAATCTTGAAACAGTGGCAGGAGAGCCTGTTTTAATTAACGGAACAATTGGAGCTTTAAGCGACAATTCAATTACTTGGGTTGATCGTGGAGTAGAGTTTTTCTTAGTTTCTGAAACATTAGAAGAAGATGAATTAGTATCTGTTGCTTCTTCTATGACTAGTTATTTTGAAAAATAAGAGTTAAAAGAAGGACTGCCTAGGCAGTCCTTTTAAATTAATTAAATAAGTTTGAGAGATAGTTAATTAAATCGAATTGAAACAAGTCGTTCTTTTCAATAATTTTACAATTTGGAAAATCAGTTTGCAAGGCTTTAATATAATCATCATCTTTTTCTGATATGACGATTTCACATGTATTGTTAACAGAATGAGATGTCATTTCGGTTGAATAAGAATTAGAATAAATTTGATTTTGCTGATGACTATTTATTTTTAAATCTTTTGAGTGCAGTTGATAGAATATGATGCAAATAAAAAGGATACTACTAATAGATAAGATATAGCCAAGTATCTTTTTAATTGGATATTGATTGTTTTTCATGTTGAATACTCCATTCTGAAAAAAAGCTATATATTATATTAATAAAAAAAACTATGTTTTTCGTGTGTACAAAATGTATTCATTTATGTTAAATTTTAAATAGATTATTTTGTTCACTATTGGAGAGTGTTGAGATGAGTATTAGATATAAAGTATTAGTAGCAGAAGATGAAGTGAAAATTAGAGAGATTTTAGTTGATTTTTTAGGCGATTATTTTGAAGTAATTGAAGCGAAAGATGGGGAGGAAGCTTTACGTTTATTTCATTCACAACAAATTGACTTAGCATTATTAGATTTAATGATGCCAGGAAAAGATGGCTTTTCAGTATTAAAAGAGATTAGATCGGTTTCTAAGGTTCCAATTATGATTTTAACAGCACGTTCAAGTGTTGAAGATCAAGTGAAGGGTTATGATTTAAAAGTTGATGATTATATTACTAAGCCTTTTGAAAATAAAATTTTATTAGCAAAAATTAATCGATTATTGGCTCGTACGAATGAGGAAGATGAAGTAACAACTTATGAGTTAGCTTTTGATGGACTTGTCGTTAATAAGTTATCACGTACAGTACGTATCGATAATGAGTTAATTGATTTTAGACCAAAAGAATTTGATTTACTTGTCTTTTTAATTGAAAATCATCGTATTGCACTAGATCGCGATCGCATTTTAGATGCGGTATGGGGGATTGATTATTTTGGCGATACTCGTGTAGTCGATACACATATTAAAAAAATTCGTAAAAAACTAGGAAATTACGCACGATATATTCATACTGTTTTTGGGGTTGGATATAAGTTTGAGGTGATCTAGTTTTGCGTTTAGCGACTAAAATCTTTTTATTATTATTCGGATTATTTTTTGCGACGATTAGCTTAGATATTGCGGCTCAATATTATTTTTATGATTTTGCTTATCCAAGTTATAAACAAAATCAGATTTATCAGTTGGTTTATGAAATTAAAGAAGATATGCTAAATATTGATTTTTATTCGCCGGAGTTTATTTCATATTTAAATGATGTGAAGGATAATCATTTAGTAGAGTATGATATTTATAGTCCGACGACGACTCAACTGAATTTAGATCGATTAGCTGAGAATGATATTTTCTTTGAATCTTCTAGAGTTGAGAATGTGACGTCATTTCATTATTATACGACGGTAACGTTTAAAGAAGGTCAACAATTGATTTTAAAGTTTACCTATTCATTACAAGTTTTAGGTGAGATGTTAGCCGTTTTTACAAACTATTATATTTTTATTTTTATGATTTTAGCAATTTTAGTTTTAGTATTTGCGATTTGGTTAACCGAGCATATTACAAAGCCATTATTGCATATGAAGCGGGTTACAACGAATATTGCGAATATCGATTTTTCTGAGAAGTGTCAGGTTAGTTCTGATGATGAGTTAAAGGATTTAGCAACAAATATTAATGTGATGAGTGATAATCTTCATAATACGTTAAGTGAGTTAAAGGCAGCTAATGAAAGACTAAAGGATGATATTGCAAGAGAACGTGAATTTGAGCAGATGCGATCTAATTTCTTTGCGACGATTTCACATGAATTAAAGACGCCGTTGACGATTATTAAGGGGATTGCGAATCGCGTTAAATCAAAGCCTTTGACTAAAGATGAGATGACCGTTCAGGTTGATTCGATTATTGAAGAAGTCGATCGTATGACGATGATGGTTCAGGATACGCTTAACTATATGCGAATGGAATCGAAGCCGGATGAGTTAGATTTAAGTAGTTTTAATTTGAAGATGTTGGTGGAGCATGTTCATAAGAAGATGAGTCATTTAGCTGAGGAGAAGCATTTAAATGTGTTGACTGATTTAGATGATGTTTATGTTGAGGCAGATTCTGATCAGATTATGACCGTTGTAATGAATCTTTATTCGAATGCAATTCGGTATACTTCTTCTGATGAGGCGATTTATATAACGATTGAGCGTTATGATAAAACGGCACGTTTTGAAATTGAGAATACAGGGATTTTTATTCCTGAAAATGAGTTAGATTTAATTTGGGAGCCATTTTATCGTTTAGAAAAGTCTCGTAATCGTGATAGTGGTGGAACAGGACTTGGATTATTGATTGTGAGTAAGATTTTAGAGTTGCATCAAAGTAATTACGGCGTGATCAATACGGAGCGGGGAGTTAAATTCTATTTTGAATTAAATATTGATCCTGATTTTGATGAATAATGAATCTAAAATTGATGCTCAGTTTGAGTCTTAAATTTCATATCAAGTTTGTATAATGTAGTTAACATTTTAAAAAAATAGTCATGAGCATGAGCTTATGACTATTTTTTGTTTTTGAGTCATATAGTTTAGTTATAGAGGAGGGAGATAAATCAATGAAGATGAGAGTAAATAAAAGGTTGAATACGGTCCATCCTTCGATTATCAGGGAAATGAAGAATTTAGCAGATTCCTATGATGATGTCGTTGATTTTACACTTGGGGAGCCTCATTTATTTCATGAGACGTATGAGTTAATCCGCAAGGATTTACATCGTCGTTTGTTAAAAGATTCGTTAGGGTATGCGAATTTTTTTGGAGTTCCTGAGTTGAAAGAAGCACTGTTAGCATATTGTAAGGAAAAATTTCATCAAGAGTATACGATGGATGAAATGATTATTACAAACGGTGTTTCAGAATCGATTAGTGCTGTTTTGAAGGTTATTCTTGAGGAGGGGGATGAGGTAATAGTTTTTAATCCCTCATTTGTACTTTATCAAAGTAATACTGAGATGAATGGTGGTACAGTTGTTCCTTACGATATGTTATCAACAAGTATGAGAATTGAAAAAGAGAAGTTATTAAGTTTGATCACAGATAAGACGAAGGCTATCATTTTAAATTCGCCTTGTAATCCAACAGGAAAGTTGATGACTGAATCAGATTTGGCATGTATTTATGAGTGCATTAAAGATAGACCGATTTTTGTGATTTCTGATGAGATTTATAGAGAGCTTTTGTTTGATAATCAAGAGTATCCATCTATTAGTCAATATCATGATTTGCGTAATCGATTGTTTGTGATGAATGGTTTATCGAAGTCTTTTGCGATGACGGGGTGGCGAGTTGGGTATGTGATGGGACCGCGTCACTATATGAAATTAGTTGGGTTGGTACATCATAATATGGTAGCATCGGTTAGCACGGTTTCTCAGTATGGGGCTATCGAGGCTTTAAAGCATCCGGAGATTTTGGATAATATTAGGTCTTATTATAAGAGAAATCGTGATTATGCATATGAGAATCTGAAGCCTTATTTTAAGAATATTGTTAGACCTGATGGAGCTTTTTATTTGTATTTAGATGCGAGTGAGTATGGATTGTCTTCAAAGGAGTTTGCGATTAAATTATTAGAAAATGAAAAGGTGGCACTTGTTCCAGGAATCGCATTTGAGGTAGAGGATTCTGGCTATGTTCGTTTATCTTATTGTTGTGATTATAATGTTTTGAAGGAAGGGATAAGAAGAATTCAAAATTTTAGAAATATCTTGTAAAAACACGTATGATTTCCTTTTTTGTGATAAAATATTGTCGGACTTCATTTGATTAGGTAAGATTATTGATTTTTAGAAAACACTAATTGAAGTAAAAAAAGAGATTGTATTTGAAAGAGTGAAGAGAATGACAAATTATCAATATAGAGGAAATACATATAGAAAGAAGAGAGTAGTAAAGCGAAGAAGAATTAATAAAGTACGTTTTAGTATTTTTATTTTAATTTGTTTATTGCTTATTTTGAGTTTATTCTTTGGTATAAAAGCTTTGTTAACAGATAAGGTACTGGTTCAGTTCGGGATAACAAATGATTTAAATGAGGAAGTAGGAGCTAGTTCATTTAATTTAACGATGAGTTGGGAAGCATTAGATGTAGAGCAATATAAAGATATTGTTATTAAAGTCAATGATGAAGTGTATCAGTTAGATTCAAGTCAAACGACATTTGAAGTTGAACTTGGGCAACCTGAAACAGCATATCATATTGAGTTTAAAGCAAAGAAAAAAGGGCTAGCCTTTTCGAATACATTGAAAAAGACGATTACAACACAAAAAGATAATCAACGATTTACTCAATCGATTGAAAATTTTTTGATGGATGACAATGGGCTGACGTTTGATCATGTTTTAAATCAACAAGAACTAAAAAGTTTAAATTTAAAATCATTAAGCTATCAATTAATTTCTTCTAAAGAAGAAGTGTTAGAATCGTTTATTCCAAAGGAAATGAATAAAGAAGGGGATACGCTTCGTATTAAAGTTGAGATTCCAATTGTATCTTTAGAGGAATATCATGCTTTATCTCTTGTTTTTAGTGGGGAACAATCAGGGGTTATTTTTACATCAACTGTTCAAGATGAAGATGCTAAAACAACACTGAATCATTCAACTCAGGGTGCCTTAACGCCAACATTTGAAGGGAAAGATTTAATCCTAATTAATGAGCAATTAGAGCATTATGATTATGTTGAGCATAACTTTTATGCAGAGTCATTACATGTTAAGGTGAATACGCCAGCTGAAACGATTGAAACTTATCAATTAGTTAATCATGAAGGTGTAGAAGTTGTTAATGAAAAGTATGAAAGTGAGACAAATAAAGGAATTCAGTTAGCAAATTTAGAAGCAGGGCGATATTATTTATATTTTAATAATGAACCGATTTATACACATGACAAAGTGTTTGATGAATGGTATACGATTCAAAGAGATGGCATTGCAAAGCATATCGAAGTTAAGACGTACCAAGGAATGCTAGCTATTGATGTGAAAGATGTGACTGAGTTACCAGAGGATGTCTATGATATTTTAATAGATCCAGGGCATGGTGGATTGGATACAGGAACAGCATTCAATAATTTATTAGAAGCAGAAGAAGTACTTAAAATTGCAAACTATATTACGTCTCGTTTAGAAGATCATGGATTGAAAGTTAAGATGACGAGAACGGAAGATCTAGATCCAGCTGGAAAAGGAAACTTTGATTATAATGAATCTCCTTATTATGAAGAGGGGCGAGTTGAACAGGCGTATCAATACCAACCTAAATACATGATTTCAAATCATTTAAATTCTTATGATAAATCATTAGAAGGGTTTGAAGTTTATACGCCAGTTTCTGCGACCAATGAATGGGGAGAACTTGTAGCTTCTGCTTTAACTGCAGCAGGTCAGGGTCCACGAGATTCAGAAAAAAGTGAGTTTAGAGTGTCAGAGGGATCTTATAAAAAGTACTATTTATGTAAAGATTCTGACTATGTAACGACATATGGTTGCCAAAATGATTATATGGATTATTTATATATTATTCGTGAAACAGGTGGAAAAGCGACACAAGCTTCTACTTTATTAAAGTATAATGATAATTATAAAGCTATTCCAAACTATGGTCCTGAAACCATGTTAATTGAATATGCTTATATCGATAATGTGAAAGATAGCAATGAATGGAAGGCTAATTATGAGAAGTGGGGAGAAGCTGTGGTTAAAGCGACACTCCAATATTTAAATGTCCCATACAAATCAAAATAATAAAAAGGGGACCTTTAGATACTGGAGGTCCCCTTTTTATCAAGTTAGTACTGAATAAAAATAGGATAATCAAATGATAATTGATTATAGATTAATAAAGATTAATACGTTATTAAATATTGAGATGGTTTTATTTTCTGAACTAGTTTAAAACTTAAAAATTCTTAAGAAAAAAGAGTTTTTATGTCTAAGAGTGGTAAGCTAAAGGAACAATATAGATACAACTATTAATTTGTGCTATTATATTGATTAGTCTTTCAACTTTAATATTACCTAAATAAAGAAGGAGAGGGAAAAATGACTCGTTCAACGAAAGTATTAATATTAACAGCTCCGTTTGGAAGTGGGCATTTACAAGTTTCTAGCGCTCTAACTGAAGAGTTTATGAAACATGAAAATGTAATTGTAGAGGAATATGATTTATATTCTGAAGAATTTCCGACTTTATCAAAAACTTTACAAAAGGCGTATTTAAAAACATATAAACCAATTGGAAAAGATCTTTATCGTATGTTATATTACGGTTCAAGCTATGCTATTCATGATTCAATTCATGCTAAAATTTTAAAACCTTATTTAGAATTCGGAATTCGCTCACTTCGCAATAAGATTAATTCGTTTAAACCTGATGCTATTATCAGTGTGTTTCCGGTAACGTCTTTATACACACTTGAAGAAAAGGGATTTAAAATTCCCATTTACACAGTTATTACTGATTATTATGCTAGCGGATTATGGTTGTATAAAGGGGCTCGTCGTCATTATGTTGCAAGTAATAAAATGGTTGCTTGGGGCGTTGCAAATGGACTTTCTCAAAACCAATTCATGTTAACAGGAATACCAATCAATTCTAAATTTTATAAAAAATATCCTAAATCTGAAATCTATGAAAAATATCAGTTAGATCCTAATAAACGAACGGTTGTCGTTTCTGCTGGAGCATACGGTGTTGTTTCTCATGTTGATGAGATTGCCACTCGTTTAGCATCACAACCGGAGATCCAAGTTGTAGTGGTTTGTGGAAACAATCATAAAATGTATGAGAAAATGATGGAAGTTAAAGCCAGTTACGCTAACTTACAAGTGTTAGGATATTGTAAAGAGATGAATGAACTCTTAGATATCGCTGATTTAATGGTGACTAAGCCGGGAGGTATTTCATTAACTGAAGCCGCGGTAAAGTCAGTCCCGGTTATTTTATATAATCCTGTTTATGGGCAAGAACTTGAAAATGCCCGTTATTTTGAAGAAAAAGGAGCATCTGTCATCGTTTCAAGTGAATCTGAGTTAATTTATCATGTACTCATTATTTTAAATGAAGAGGGAATGCTTGAAGAAATGAAACAGAATATTAACCAATTATCACGTCCTTATTCTGCTAAGAATATTGTAGAAGATGTGTTAAAAGATAGTGAAGAATATTATGAACAACAAGTGTTATAAAGTTTTAAAGCTTGAGCATTTAAAAGGATTAGACTATGAAGTTACGATTTTAGATGAATCAGGATTAACTCAAGTTTTAGCGGTTCATGAAGAGATTGTTTTAAAATATCGATTAGTAGCGGGAAAGGAATTAGATGAAGCGATTTATGAAGAGCTTCAATCGAAATTAGATTTAGGACGTGCTTATCAGTACGCCTTAAATCTTTTAAGTCGTAAATCTTATACCACTGCAGAAATTTATCAAAAACTAGAACTTAAAGAATATGAACCTTTAATGATTAAAGAGGTACTGGAGCGTTTAACGAACGTTGGATTATTAAATGATGAACAGTATGCTATATCTTATATTTCGCACCATTCGATTATGGGGAAAAAGGGTCCAGCTGGTATTTCTCAGGATCTATTGAAAAAAGGAGTTTCCTCTCGTTTAATTGACAAGCATTTGAAATTATATGATGATGACACTCAGCTTGAAAATGCAATGAAATTAGCAAATCAGGTGCTTAAAACTAATACGAAATATGGTCCACATTTTATAAAGCAAAAAGTATCTCAGCATTTAATGAATAAAGGATTTAGTCGCTTTGTGATTGAGAAGGCGATTAATCAGATTGATTTTGAAGATGAAGACTCAGATCAACGCATTTTAGTTAAAGAAATGGAAAAGTTATTTAGAAGACATCAGGCATTAAGTGGTTATGATAAGAAAGTTAAAATTGTAAATGCCCTGATGCGTAAGGGATTTAACTATGATGATATTTCGAGTAGTTATCAACAATTAATTCAACAAGAAGAGTAAGGAGACTTTTTAATAGTCTCCTTTATTTGGTAAGAGGGATGAGTTATGGCACAACCAGCATATTTAAAGGTTAAACTACTTATTGAAGAAGAAATTAAATCATTGGTACCGAATGCAATGATTCAATCAGAACGAGATTTAGCAATGAAGTATGATGTTTCACGTATGACAGCACGAAAAGCAATTGAGGAATTAATTAAGGAAGGAAAGCTTTATCGTAAGGAAAAAGTGGGAACTTTTGTAGCAGATAATAAATTACATGAGCCTGTAGCAGAGCTTGTTGGATTTACATCAGAGATTATTAGTAAGGGAATGAAGCCACATACTAAAGTTGTTGATTATGATATTATAATTGCAGATGAACGTATTGCTCATCACTTAGAAATCAAAGTTGGGGATAAGGTGCATAGTTTGTTAAGATTGCGTATGGCAGATGATAGACCCATGACTTTAGAACATAACTATATTCCATTATCAGTGATTAAGGAGTTACCTCGCTCCGTGATTCATCGTTCGATTTATGCGTATTTAGATCAGGAGTTGAATGTTAAGATTGCGTCAGGAACACAAATGGTAACAGCGATTAAAGCTGATGAGTTGGTAGCGGGGTTACTTGAAGTTCCGTTAAATGATCCATTGATTTATATGGAGTTGACGTCTGTTTTGATGAATGGGCAGGTTTTAGAGTTCGTTGAAACGTATGCGAATCCACAAAATTATAAGGTCATGATTCACTCTAGAAGAAAATGGTAGGTTTTGGTGCGTCTGACTTGACAGTTTTAATGGAGTGGGCTACAATAAGCGTGTAAATTAAAAAACTAATAAATCTTCGAGGCAGGGTGAGAGTCCCTACCGGCGGTATTAGCCCGCAAGCCGAAAGGTTGATCTGGTGTGATTCCAGAGCCGACAGTGAAAGTCTGGATGGGAGAAGATTCGTTTTTGATATACTCTTTTTTAGAGATATCTCACGAAGATTTATTACGTGAGATCTTTTTTATTTTTATAGCTATTTTGAATAGGGATTAATAAATACTATTAATAGAAATTTGTTTTAGTAATAGAATTAATACTTATCTAAGGTACAACTATATTTTAAAAAGGATTTTACGAATATTTACAAATCTATCTTTAGGAGGAGAGTATATGAAAAACTCAAACAGTATTTTTAAGAACACAAAAAATTTAGTTTTACTTGGCGTTTTAGCGGCATTAGGTGCGATCTTAATGTTTATTGAAATTCCATATCCACCGGTACCATTTTTAAAGTTTGATCTAAGTGAATTAGTCGTTTTATTAACAGTTGAAATTTTTGGTTTATGGCCAGCCATTTTATTAGCAGCGATTAAGTCTTTAGTTCATGTGATGATAATGGGGCTTACGACTCCATATGGAATTGGTGTGATTACAGCATTTATTGCTTCAACAACGATTGCTTGTTTATATGTATTAGTTAAAAAGTATATCGATGGAGCAAGTTTCATGAAGAAAGCTCTTCGCTTTTTCTTAGTGATTGCAGGATTTAGTGCAGTTTTAACAATTTGTAACTACTTCTTTATTACGCCAATTTATTTCGGGAATTTCTGGTTTACACAGATTAGAGAGTGGACAACGTTAAGTTCATTTATTCCGGGGCTATCATTTGATTTAGGATACGGTGCAGCGATTGCATTTGTTTATATTCCATTTAATGCTTTAAAAGGATTATTAGTTTTAACGGTATATGAGATTATTGCGCCACGTTTAACTTCAGCGCTTAAAAAGATTAAATAAATTGTAAACTCCGAGGGGAAGTCTTTAGACTTCCCCTTTTTTTTGATATAATTAGATTAAATGGAAAACAAAGGGTGATTGAGTGAAAAAGTTTATCTATATTGTTTTTTTTATTATGGGTTCAGTGGGTTTATATCAAAATATTAATCGTTTAGATTTATTAGAAGAAGATATTTTAAGAGTTTGGGTAAGTAGTGATGAGTTTAAAGTCTTAAGTAAATTAAATGAGCAATTTGAAGAGAATTACGGAGTGAAGATTGAGATGAAAATTATGACCTCTGAACAAGTCGTTTCTAATCTTCCATTATATGTTGGAACTCCTGATTATCCGGATGTAATTACGTTATCCCATACCTTAATTTCTCAGTTGGTTCAAATGAATGCATTGAGTCCAATTAGTGATATTTTTGAGGAATTAAATATTTTACCTGCTGTTAAATCAGGCTTTAAATTTAAAGGGGAGTATTATGGGGTACCTTATAATGCGGATACTGATATTTTATTTTATGATAAGTTGAAATTTCCAGAGGGTTTAAGCTCATTTAATGCGTTAGACGATTATTCAGATGTATCGTTAGTTATTGATTATCAAGATATTTATCATATAACACCATTTGTGACTGGTTTTGGGGGATATACGGTTGGGATTGATAATTTTGGAGATACGAATTTTTATGATATTGGATTAAACAAAGAGGAATCTATTTTAGGCTTATCGATGATGTTACAACTATTAGAGCCAAGTGCATTTTATAATAATGAAGGGGATATTTACAAATCATTCCTTAATAGTAAAGCCAATTTAATGATTGCACCCGCTAAGTTAGTTAATTCACTAAGTGAAAGTTATGATAATTTAGGATATCAAGCAATTCCTAATTTTAAAGAAGATGTTTTACCATATACGTATATGAAGATTGATACGTATCAATTAACGAAATATAGTCAAAATAAAGATTTAGCAAAAGAGTATTTTAGATTTTTATTAAGTGTTGATGTAGCTACTGCTCGTTATGAATATAATCGTTCCATTGCACCGGTTGATTATGAAGTCCCAATTTCACAGGATGAGTATTATACGGTTGTAAAAAAACAGTTGCATCGATCTTTACCACTGCCGAATCAGTCTGAATTTAATTATTTATATTTACCTTACAAAGAAGCCGCTAAGGAATTTGTATCAATGCCCGATCAAATTCAATCTATTTTAGATACAGCAGTTAGACAAATTGATGATCAAATTGAAAGCATCTTAAAATAGTTATGGCTTATTAGTCATCTCTTGTTTACAGGAGGTGGCTTTTTTAAAAATCTGAGATCAATAAGTAAACGGTTTTACAATTCTTTTTAATTGAGTTTTTAAATGGCAGTATCTATAATAAAGTTAGAAATTGAATCGTTTCGATAAGGAATGAATTTCAGGGAGGAATTATGATGGAGAAAAAGTGGTGGCATAAATCAGTTGTTTATCAAATCTATCCAAGAAGCTTTAAAGATACAAGTGGAAATGGAGTAGGGGATTTAAGAGGAATTATTGAAAAATTAGATTACTTAAAAGAATTAGGAATTGACGTGATTTGGTTATCACCGGTTTATAAATCTCCAATGGATGATAATGGATATGATATTTCTGATTATCAAGATATTGCTCCTGAATTTGGGACAATGGCAGATATGGATGAGTTGATTGAAGAAGCGAATGCTCGTGGAATCCGTATTGTTATGGATTTAGTAGTGAATCATACTTCAGATGAGCATCCATGGTTTTTAGAAGCTAAAAAATCAAAAGATAATCCATATCGTGATTATTATATCTGGCGAGATCCTGCAGAAGATGGAGGAGTTCCGAATGATTTAGGTTCGACTTTCTCGGGGCCTGCATGGAATTATGATGAAACAACAGGTCAGTATTATTTCCATTTATTTAGTAAGCGTCAACCAGATTTAAACTGGGAAAACCCTAAAGTACAAGAAGAAGTTCATAAGATGATGAATTTCTGGTTAGAAAAAGGAATCGGTGGATTCCGTATGGATGTAATTGATTTAATTGGTAAAGAGGTAGATAAAAAAATTACAGGAAATGGACCTCGTCTACATCCATTATTACAAGAAATGAATAAAGCATCATTCGGAAACTACGATGTTTTAACGGTAGGAGAAACATGGGGTGCAACACCTGAAATTGCAAAACTATATTCAGATCCAAAACGTCATGAGTTATCAATGGTTTTCCAATTTGAACATGCTTCAATCGATTGGCATCCTCAAGAAGGAAAATGGCGTCCAACTCAATTTAATTTCCTTAAATTTAAACAAATTTTAAGTAAATGGCAGACATCACTTGATGGAGAAGGATGGAATTCATTATTCTGGAACAATCATGATTTACCTCGTATTGTTTCTCGTTGGGGAAATGATAAAGAGTACCGTGTTGAAACAGCTAAAATGTTTGCTTCAATCCTACATTTAATGCAAGGAACACCATACGTATATCAAGGTGAAGAAATTGGGATGACAAATGTTCATTTTGAAAAATTAGAACAATATAATGATATTGAAACTTTACAATTCTATCGTGATAATATCAAAAAAGGTTATACACATGAAGAAATGATGGATGCAATTTGGAAAAATGGACGTGATAATGCCCGTACACCAATGCAATGGGATAACTCAGTAAATGCAGGTTTCACAAACGCTACGCCATGGTTAGAATTAAATCCAAACTATACGGAAATTAACGTGAAAGATGCGTTAGAAAATAAAGATTCGATTTTCCATCACTATAAAAAATTAATTAATTTACGTAAAAATACTGAATTTAGCGATGTTATTGTTTACGGTAAATATGAATTATTACTTCCAGAAGATGAGCATATTTTTGCTTATATTCGTGAAAATGAAGATAAAAAATTATTATTAGTAGCGAACTTTAGCGAAGAGACAGTAACACGTTCATTTGATGGAGAAGTGAAACAAATTATCCTATCAAACTACAAAGAATTTGATTATCAATTATCTTCTTTAGAATTAAGACCATATGAAACTGTTATTTTTGAATTATCAAAATAATTAAAATTTTTCAAAGAACCTCTATTTTTAGCAAAAATAGAGGTTTTTTTTGTATTTTCTGCTTAAAAACACAATGAAGAAAACGGATACATAAGTAAGAGATAATAAAGTTTTAAAAATGATGTATTTCTGTAGAAAAATAGTATATTTTCTGATAAAATGTTTGATTTATAATAAAAAAGCAGGGTTTTTCACATTTAGAACACAAGTTGGACATATCTATATGAAACAATTGAATAGAACTTAAGAGAGAAGTTGAATAAAATTTTAAAAATATACTAAGTCACCAAGACGTAGGGAACTTTGTTAGAGTTTAACAAAGTATGGAGGTCGTAATGATGAAGAAAAAATTAGTTGGGGCAGTTATTGCAACGATGATGTTTGCAAACAGTCAGCAGCAGGTAACACATGCTCAAACGGTAACCCCAAATAATCAACATGTAGTTTATCGAATTTATATAAATGATGAAGTTGTTGGATTAATCAACAATAAAGAAGAATATGATACTTTCATTGAAAATCATATGAAAGAATTATTACAACAATATCCAGATCAAGTCATCTATGCACCGACGAATGTTCGTGTGGAGGAAGAAGTAACTTTATTACCAGTTGATTCAATTGATAATCAAGCTGTCTTATCACAAGTAGCAGAAAAAGCGGATTTTAAAACGTCAACAAATGTTGTGACAATTGGAGAGCAAAAGTTTGCGGTAAAAGATACAGCTGTTGTTGAATCAACATTAATGGATTTAATGAAGTATTATACAGGCACTGAAAATTTAGCTAAAATTATGGATACAGAAAATCCAATTCAAGCTTTATCAGAGACGGGATCTCAATATATTGGAGCTAAAGTTGTAGAACCTGTTAAAGTTGAATCAAGTTATGCAGCACCTGATGAGGTGTTAACAACTGACCAAATGCGTCGTATGATGTTATATGGTCAAAAGGAGCCACAACAGACTGTCACATTTGGAGAGGATTCGTCTCTTTGGTATATTGCTCGTGATTATGGTTTAACAGAGGAAGAGCTTATCCTATTAAACCCTCAGGTGGAAGGTTTAAAATGGGGTGAGTTATTAGGAATGGAGTTAGATGTAACACCATTAAATCCAATCATCCATGTTCAAACGGAACAAGAGAAAGTTAATGTTGCACCAATTTTTTATGAAACAGAATATATTGATGATGAGACGATGTTAAAAGGACAAACTAAGGTGACACAAACGGGTCAAAATGGTGAGTTTTTAACGCGTACCAAAGTCGAATATGTGAATGGTGAGCAAACAAATTCAACAGTGGTTGAAGAAACTCAACTTTCAGAACCAGTTAAAGAGGTCATTATTCGAGGAACAAAGGTTGTCTCAGGAGTAGGAACTGGAAACTGGGTATGGCCAACGACATCACGTAACGTAACATGTGGTTATTTATGTTATAGCGGACATTATGCAATTGATATTTCTGCTAGTACAGGGCAATCTGTTTATGCAGCTGATAATGGAGTTGTTGTGAGTGCAAGTTATAATGCAGCTTATGGAAATGTCATTCTAATAAATCATAAAAATGGTTATTATACACGTTATGCTCACTTAAATTCTATGAATGTTAAGGCTGGAGATATTGTGGAAGCTGGTCAATTAATTGGTGGAGCTGGAAACACTGGAAATTCGACAGGAACTCACTTACATTTTGAGATTCGTACGAATACAGGAAGCCAACCAAGTTATGCACCAAATCCTTTAGATTTTTATTAATTATTTTTTGAAAAAGCATGAAAACTCTAAGTGTCTACCATAATAAAGTAGATGTTTAGAGTTTTTTTATAGCAAATTTATAAGAATGCTATGTATTTAAAATGTCGATTAATGATAAAAAAATAGAAGATTTAAATGTGTGGAAACTGTATAAACAAATCGAGAATATTGACAAATACAAATGAAATTGATATAGTATTCTACATAAAAAAATTACATAATTATGAAATTATAGGAGTGTGAATTATTTTGGACCCGTCCATGTATTATTTAATACTTGTTGGTATGATTATTTTATCAGCATTTTTTAGTGCCTCAGAAACTGCTTTTTCGAGTGTAAATTTGATTCGTTTACGTCAGTATGCCGATGAAGGAAGACCAGGTGCTAAAAAAGCATTAAATGTAGCTGAGCGTTTTGATGAAGTATTACTCGCTATTTTAATTGGAAATAACGTTGTTAATTTAGCATCGGCATCGATTGCAACTATTGTAGCAACCGATTTATTAGGCGCGTCAGGCGCTGCAGTTGCAACAGGAGTTATGACGATTCTAATTATTATTTTTGGTGAGATTTTACCTAAATCTTATGCTAAGGAAAATGCTGAACGATTCTCATTGGCGATTGGTTCGACTTACTATACTTTAATTATTATCTTGAAGCCTGTTATTAAGCTTTTTATGATTTTAAAGGATTTTGTAGCTAAGTTATACACAAAGCAAGAGGAAGAACCATCTGTGACTGAAGATGAGTTGAACGTAATCATTGATACAATGGAGGAAGAGGGTGTATTACAGCAAGATGAAGTTGAGATGCTTCAAAGTGTTCTTGATTTAAGTGAAACTTTTGTTAAGGATATTATGACGCCTCGAGTAGATGTCACAGCTGTAAGTATTCATGATTCCAATGAAGATATAAAAAATGTTTTTCTAGAAGAGAAATATTCGCGCATTCCTGTTTACGAGGAATCGCGGGACAATATTATAGGGATTTTATATCAACGTGATTTATTTGCTGAAATTATTGAAAAAGGTTCAGTTGAAGATATAAATATTGTAGATATTATGAGAGACCCAATGTATGTTTCTTATACGATGCGTGTATCAGATTTATTAACTCGATTACAATTTGAAAAACAACACATTGCAATTGTTGCGGATGAATATGGTGGAACAGCTGGACTCGTGACTATGGAAGATGTTTTAGAAGAAGTGGTTGGGGAAATTTATGATGAACATGATGAAGAAGAACAATTAGTTACGAAAAAAAGTGATACTTTATATGAGGCGAAAGCTGATATTGATTTAGATGAATTATTTGATATTATGGATATAGATTTAGATATTCCAGAAGATGCTTATTCTCTAGGAAGTTGGATGTATTCAAAGATTGAGGATATTCCCGATATCGGCGATATGTATCAGTATCATCACTTAGTTTTCACGATTATTGAAGTTGAAGATCGCCGTATTAAAAAAGTAAAAATAGAAGTTTTACCGGAAGTTGAAAAAGAAGAATAAACAGAAAAAAACCCTTGGTTAATATGAATGAACCAAGGGTTTTTATGTGAAAATAAGGGTAGGTAATAAAAAGGAGATTTTTATGAATATTTCTGGTATAAAGTTAGGATTAATGACATTATTTAATGTTATATTTGTCATTGTTTTTGGGTACATTTTATTAAATACAAGCATATTTCCATTTAAAATATTTAAAATAATGAATCCTGTCGTGATTTTACTCGGAGTCATTATTGTATTAAGTGGCTTATACTTTTTAAATAAAAGACTTGAAAAGTGTAATGAGAAAAGATTAATGGTTATATCAATAGGGAGTTTTATTATTTTAATTATATTACAGTTTTTCTTTGCACGTTATTTTACAGTTAATCCAACATGGGATTTTGGAAAAGTGTATGATGAGGCGTATGATTTATCGATTCAGTTTCGACAAATAGATCAGTATTTTTATTTCTACTGCCCTAATAACCTTCCAATCTTGTTATTAGTAACAGGGTTGTTTAAGATATTTAGGTTTATGGGATTTACTGATCTGTTAAAGCCGTTAATAGTGGTGAATTTAAGTATTGTATTTTTATCGGTATGGATTATGTATTTGTTTATTAAAGAAATGTATGGCTTACAACGAGCTACTTTATTTAGCATTTTATCTATTTTAATTACACCATTTTATACATATACTACTATTGTGTACACCGATACCTTAGGCATGATTTTACCTATTTTATCACTTTATTTGTATGCAAAGATTTATCGTTCTCCTAAAAAAGAAATAGGATTGTTAGTAACTTTAGGATTAGTACTAGGTCTTGGAGGCCTTTTGAAGACGCATGCTTTAGTTGTTTTGGTGGCTATTTTAATTCATTATTTCTTAACGAGAAAAGACGGATTCATTAGATTAAGTGCACCGCTCATTTTAATGGTATTAGTGACGATGATGAGTTATAAACTCGCCATAAAACCGTTGATTCCTGTTGCATCGAGTGAAGTAGGATTTCCAAAGACACATTGGGTGATGATGGGACTTAAAGGATTAGGTGGATATGATGATGAGGATACGAATATGACGCGATTTTTAAAAGATAGTGGTTGGTCAAATGATGAGATTCAAGCACAACACATTCGTCTAATGAAGGAACGATTAGAAGCTTTTGGAGTGGGTGGATTTATCAACCATTTGAATTCTAAGTTGAATTTTACGTGGTCAGATGGAACATATTTTGCTCCAGAGAAATTAAAGCGTGAGCCAATTGTTACAAATAATTATCAAGATTATATTTTTGGGGATAAAAACCTACCATACTTATATTTAAGTCAAATGGTTCATGTTGTAATTTTATTTTTAATGTGGTTAAGTAGTATCCGTATTTTAAAAGATAAACTATGTTTTGAAAGTGTTATGACGATATCGGTATTTGGAGTGATGTTATTTCTATTAATTTGGGAAACTCGCTCTAGGTATCTAATGATTTATTTACCGGTCTTTGTTGTATTAGCCAGTTATGGATTTGGTGAGTTTACACAGATGATTCAAAAAATAAAGCGTCAATAAATTTGTAAATTTATGATATAATTAAGTATCAAATTATTTTAGGTGGTGGACTTAATGGGGAAGCTGATTTCCATTATTGTACCGTGTTACAATGAACAAGAAACAGTTGAACGTTTTTATGAAGAAATTATAAAAGTAACGAATGAAATTAATGGATATGAATTTGAATTTGTTTATGTGAATGATGGTTCAAAAGATCAGACAGTCCCATTAATTAAAGCGTTGCGTGAAAAAGATGAGCGTGTTTGCTTAATTGATTTTTCTCGTAACTTTGGAAAAGAAGCAGCGATGCTTGCAGGAATGGAATATGCTCGTGGAGAAGCCGTCGTTATTATGGATGTTGATTTACAGGATCCACCGGAGCTTTTACCTAAAATGGTTAAGCTTTACGAAGATGGATATGAAAATATTTATACACGACGTCGTAATCGTGATGGAGAGCCACCTATTCGTAGTTTCTTTGCCAATATGTTTTATAAAGTGATTAATCGCATGAGTGACGTTGAAATCATTGACGGAGCTCGTGATTATCGTTTGTTAAGTCGTCGTGCAGTTGATGATTTAATTAGTTTAAAAGAGTCAAATCGTTTCTCAAAAGGATTATTCCAATGGGTTGGATATCAATCGATTTGTCTAGAGTTTGATCACGTTGAACGTGTTGCGGGTGAAACAAAGTGGAGTTTCATGAAACTTGTTAACTATGCAATTGAAGGAATCACAGCATTTTCAAATGCGCCTCTTCGTTTTGCAACTTATACAGGAGTTTTAGTGGCGTTTGTGGCATTTGCATATTTACTATACATTTTCTTTAATACAGCGATCAATGGAAACCCAACGGCAGGTTGGTCATCAATGGTTTGTATCATGTTATTCTTAGGAGGAGTACAGTTAATCTTCTTAGGAGTCATTGGAGAGTATATTGGTCGCATTTATAATGAGGTTAAGGGACGTCCTAATTATATTGTGAAAGATTATTTTGGTGAGAAAAAAGAACTTGAAGATTAATTCTTCAAGTTCTTTTCTTTTATATGGTAAAATAATGTTAATAAATGGGTGAAGTGAGGGATATTAGTGACGGTAGTTTATATTTTATTAATTGTGGTTATTTTTTTATTACTGTTAATTTTAATCAGACAAAATTTATATACAAGAAGTCGTCAAAATCCACAGTTAGATTTGCAGGTGAAACAATTGCTTGAGGAGCAACAACGAATGGAGAAGCGACTTCAGGATGCTAATTTTCAGTTAAGTGGGAGTTTTAATCAGGCGAATGAGCGAGTGCTTGAGCGTTATGGACAGTTTGAGCGGGTGATGCGAGATCAATTGAATCAGCATACGTCTTTGGTGAATCAACAATTACAGAGTGATTTTTCGAAGTTAAATGAACGGATTGAGTTTAATTTGCTGCGTATTAATGATAAGGTAAATGAGAGGCTAGATCAGTCATTTAATAAGACGAATGAGACATTTCAAAATATTTTGGTTCGTTTAGCAAAGATTGATGAAGCACAGAAAAAGATTGAAAGTTTATCAACGGACATTGTATCACTACAAAATCTGTTATCAGATAAAAAAAGTCGAGGAACGTTTGGTGAGGTGCAACTTTATCAAATTATGGCAGCTGTTTTCGGTGAAAAGAATGATCGTATTTATGAAACTCAGTATAAGTTATCAAATGGAACTATTGTAGATGCCATGCTTCATGCTCCACTTCCAATGGGGGATTTACCGATTGACTCGAAGTTTCCACTTGAAAATTATCAACGTATGATGGATCGAACTTTAGGGGAGGTAGAGCGTCAACTAGCAGAGAAACAGTTCAAACAAGATGTTAAGAAACATATTGATGATATTTTCAATAAATATGTGACACCGCAGGAAACTTCAGATCAGGCTGTGATGTTTTTACCAGCAGAGGCAATTTTTGCTGAGATTAATGCCTATCACCCAGATTTAGTAGCTTATTCGCAACGTAAAAGAGTATGGCTTGTGTCACCTACAACTTTTATGTCAACACTGACAACGATTCAAGTGATTTTAAATAATTTAGAACGGGATCAACATGCTTTAATTATTCAACAGGAGTTGAATAAATTAGGGGATGAATTCAAGCGTTATAAAGAGCGATGGGATAAGTTGAGTAAGCATATTGATAGTGTGTCGAAAGATGTTAAAGAAATCCATATTACAACTGAGAAAATTGGGACTCGCTTCGATGCTATTTCAAATGTTGAACTTGATTTTACAGAATAAGTCGCTAATATTTGACAAATAAATAAAAAGGCTTTATAATAGATAAGAATTAAATTTAATAAAATTACAATAATATACTCTTATTAAGAGCGATGGAGGCATAGGGGCCTATGAAGTCGCGGCAACCTCTGAAATTGAAAGGTGCCGACCCAAGCGAGTTTAACTCGAGCAATAAGAGGGTTTGAATCTACCTATTCAAGTCCGCTTATAGCGGGCTTTTTTTGTTAGCTCATCTTTCCGGCTTTGTCGGAATAGATGAACTATACATCTGCGTTTTTTGCAGATGTTATCCATTAGTGCTATTAGTGTGTATTCACTGTATTTGTGAATACACATAAAATCTATAATTAGACAAACTTTACATCGCGAAGGCGATGTAACAACCATTGTTAGAATATAATTTAGTGGAAAATAGGATTAGATTCAAGTTAATTGCAAAAATTAACGGCCCGAAGCATGATTTTATATCTAAAGCTTAATAATATAGAGTATTAATGTGAATTGAAGGAGGATATTATAGTGTCAGAACGTCGTTTATTTACATCAGAATCAGTAACAGAAGGTCATCCAGATAAAATTGCTGATCAGATTTCAGATTCAATTTTAGATGCGATCTTAGCCAAAGATCCAATGGCACGTGTTGCTTGTGAAACATCGGTAACAACTGGATTAGTGTTAGTGTTTGGGGAAATTACAACGTCTTCGTATGTTGATATTCAAAAAACAGTCCGTGAAACAATTCGTCAAATTGGTTATGATCGTGCAAAATATGGATTTGACGCAGATACATGTGCTGTGTTAACTGCAATTGACGAACAATCGGCTGATATTGCGATGGGTGTTGACCAAGCGTTAGAAGCTCGTACTGGTTCAATGAGTGATGAAGAAATCGAAGCAATCGGAGCAGGAGACCAAGGTTTAATGTTCGGGTTTGCTACAAATGAAACAGAAGAATTTATGCCATTACCAATCTCGTTAGCTCATAAATTAGCACGTCGTTTAACTGAAGTTCGTAAAAATGGAACATTAGACTATTTACGTCCAGATGGAAAAACTCAAGTAACAGTTGAATATGATGAAGCTTTAAAACCAGTAGCTATTGATACTGTATTATTATCGACTCAACATTCACCAGAAGTAACTCATGAGCAAATCGAAGCAGATATCAAAAAATATGTATTTGATGAAGTATTACCACAAGAATTAGTAACTGAAAATACTCGTTATTTAGTTAATCCAACAGGACGTTTTGTAATCGGTGGACCTCATGGAGATGCAGGATTAACAGGACGTAAAATTATTGTTGATACTTACGGAGGATATGCCCGTCATGGTGGTGGAGCATTCTCAGGTAAAGATGCAACAAAAGTAGACCGCTCTGCTGCATATGCTGCACGTTATGTGGCGAAGAACTTAGTTGCTGCAGGGTATGCAGATAAAATTGAGATTCAATTATCATATGCAATTGGAGTCGCACAGCCTACTTCAATTATGGTTGATACATTCGGTACAGGGAAAACTACGAATGCTAAAATCGTCGAAGTAATTCGTCAAAACTTTGATTTACGCCCAGCGGGAATCATTCAAATGTTAGATTTAAGACGCCCAATCTATAAACAAACAGCTGCATATGGACATTTCGGACGTACTGATGTAGATTTACCATGGGAACGCTTAGATAAAGTAGAAGCGTTAAAAGCTTCACTTTAATATTAAATAGATGTATAATAATAGCCTGATTTTTTTACAAAAAATCAGGTTTTTATTATGTGAGAGAGTGCTATAATATACTATGCTATAAAACTTTAAATTTTTGAAAGGAAGTGCCTAGTGTGCTAAAAAAACTGTTACTTATAATCAATCCGACGTCAGGTCGTGGGATGATCAAGGATTACCTTTTATCGATTGTCACTCAGTTTAGTTTAGCTGGATATGAAGTGACAGTTTATCCAACGAAAGCTAAGCATGATGCTGTGAGTAAAATGAAAGTCGCTCGAAGTTATGATTTGGTTATCGCAAGTGGTGGGGATGGAACGTTGAACGAAGTAATCACTGGCTTAATTGAAGCAAATGGGAATACTCCGATTGGTTATATTCCAACAGGGACAACTAATGATTTTGCATCAACACTTGGTATTCCTAAAAATGTTCCAAAAGCACTTGAACTCTGTTTAAATGGGAAACCAATGCCAATTGATATCGGGATGTTTAATGAGCGTTATTTTATGTATGTTGCTGCATTTGGGGCTTTTACAGACGTAGCTTATGAAACACCACAACCGCGCAAAAATATGCTCGGGGGACTTGCTTATTTAATTGAAGGATTAATGAAACTTCCAACGATTCAATCTTATCAGTGTAAAATTTATCATCGTGAGGGTTTTATTGAGGGAGATTATATTTTTGGAATGATTTCAAATTCGGATTCTGTAGCAGGGATTAAAAATGCATTTGGAAATCAAGCGGATTTAAATGATGGACTATTTGAGGTAACATTAATTCGAGCTCCTAAAAATTTGATTGATATTCATCGTATTTTAACCGACTTTTTAAATCGAACATATGATCCTGAATACGTGGTAACATTTAAAACAGATCGAATTACAGTTGAGAGTGAACAGGACGTGAAATGGACGCTTGATGGTGAAGATGGTGGAAGTATGAAACATGCTACCATTAAAAGTCTTCAACGACGTGTTCAGATTTTAAGTAAAGGTGAATAAAAAAAGAATTCAAGTATACTTGAATTCTTTTTTTATTACTAAATTTCTTATTATATACAAAAGAGTGTCAAAATATTCTTTTTATCTATGTTTTAATGACAAAAATGTATAAATTATTTATAATTAAAGGAGCTATGTATTGGAGAAGGAGTTGTGAAAATGAATCGAAAGCGGGGCAAGAAGGAAGTCTTAAAGGGAACATTAGCAATCGGATTATTAATAAATCAGTTTAGTAGCTTTGGGGCGATTGTTAATGCTACGGTATATGAGTCAGAAGTAGAAAATAATTCAGATATTGTTCAAGAATCAATTGATTCAAGTCAAGACGATCTACCAGATTTAGATGGAAACTTATCTAATGAAAGTACTGAAAATGAAGAGATTCAGAATCCGGGGGACGGTTTACCTGAAGAAATTCCAAATGACGAAGAATTCGGAGAAACTGAAGATGTAGAATTAGAGATTCCTAAAGTAGAAGAAGATTTAGATAGCGCTGATGGATCAGAAGAAAGCAAGAGTCCAGAAGAGCAAATTGAGGAAGAATTACTTGAAGAAACTGCTTCAATTAATTTAGAAGATGATGGTTTATTCTCCATTGAAAGTCGAAGTTCTGGAAGTGGATTAGTTCAGCTATGGCAAGTTGTTCCTGATGGACAGCAATCAAAAGAAGGTAAGACTACTTCAGAAATTATGAAGGCATTACAATGTAAGCCCAATCATAATTTATATCCATCTGGTGGACAATCTGAACATAATACATATGTAAACTCTTGTTATGTAGATGATGCGTTATATTTAGGAGAAGATACGAATTATTATTATATTTATTTATCTGGATATGAAGGGAAGGTTCCTAAATCTGAATCTCATTGGTTTGAATTAGATTTAAATAATGATGGGACAAAGGTAAAGTATGAAATTCAGACAGTTGCTTATTATATTCCAGGCGGAACAACAATGTATAGTTTACAAGAAAAAACTGAACCATTAGATGTTCCAGAGTTGAATTATTATGATCAATACTTAGATAAATATAATGATATAAATGAACGAGGAATTACTACTTTTAGTACGTCAACAGTTCAATCACCATCTTATTATGCCAATGAAAATGGAACGTTAGTTCATTATCTAACGAGTAATGTAACAAAGGCTAATAGTTATTCAAAAGTGATTGTTGGAAAAGCACCATCTTGGATGAGTTCTAATGTTAAATATTATAGTTATGATGGAATTTATTTTTATACAAACTGGCGTAACATTAAGGTTAATGGTCAAGGTGCTGTAAATCAATCAAATCCATTTTATAATTATTATCAATATCTACCAGTTAGGTCGAAATCAAATTATTCAGCTAATATTTTTGATAATTATACAAATTCGAATGGTGGAGCAGGTGGAAAGTTAGTCAATACAGGCCAATACTTCTATGCTGTTCAAGATAAGTATGGGATTAATGGTGCCTTACAGTACGCTATGGGAATTCATGAAAGTGGATGGGGAAAAAGTAGTTTAAGTATTGATAAGAATAACTTATTTGGGATGAATGCGACAGATAATAATCCTTACGGCAATGGAACGAGCTTCCCATCTGTTGAAGCAGGAATCAATTATCATGCTGACCGTTACCTATCATGGGGATATACAGATCCGGTTGATGATTGGAGATATATGGGGTCTCATGTCGGAAATAAAGGAAGCGGGATGAATGTTAGGTATGCATCCGATCCATTCTGGGGAGAAAAAATTGCTGGTTGGTATTATCGTTTTGATAGTGCCAGTGGATTAAAGGATTATGATTATTATACAATTGGAATTAAACAATCTAATGCAGTTGTAGATGTTAAGAGCCAGGCTAATTCAAGTTCATCTACTTTATATCAGACTAAAAATAAAAAAAGTAATATAAAAATATATAATTATCCATTTTTAATTATTGGACAATTGGGAGAATTTTATAAGATTCAGACAGATACTCCAATAGTTAATGGAGTTCCGAAATTTAATGCTCAATATATTTATGATTTATCAGTAGGATATATTGATAACACATCCATTCTAATTACTACGAATGGATCTTATGAAGAATATGGTGCTCTACAAAATCATATTGACCAGGCAAGCATTGATTCCAACGGGTTGTATTTATATGGTTGGGGATATGTTGAAGGAATGAATATGAGTAATGATTGGGAGATAGAAAAAAATATAGTTATTAAGGATGAGACAGGAACAGAAGTGGTTCGTCAAACAGTTGAAGATATATATAATTTAGATTTTGCACAAGGGTTTAATGGACCGTATGAATACGCAAGATATGGAACATTTCTTCCAATTTTAAATTTAGAACCAGGATTATATAATTTTGATATTGAGATACTGAAATCGGAAAATGGAAAAAGATCATGGGTTAGAAGCAATTATAAATTAGATACAGGATATGTGCAAATAGGTGGAAAAAAATATAGATTCTACAATGAAGTTGAGAGTGGACCAGTTAAACTTGAGATAATTGAAGGTGCCTTACAAAATCATATCGACCAGGCAAGCATTGATTCCAACGGGTTGTATTTATATGGTTGGGGATATGTTGAAGGAATGAATATGAGTAATGATTGGGAGATAGAAAAAAATATAGTTATTAAGGATGAGACAGGAACAGAAGTAGTTCGTCAAACGGTTGAAGATATATATAATTTAGATTTTGCACAGGGGTTTAATGGACCATATGAATATGCAAGATATGGAACATTTCTTCCAATTTTGGATTTAGAACCGGGATTATATAATTTTGATATTGAAATAATCAAACCAGGATATGGAAGAAGAGCGTGGGTTAGAAGCAATTATAAATTAGATACAGGATATGTGCAAATAGGTGGAAAAAAATATAGATTCTACAATGAAGTTGAGAGTGGACCAGTTAAACTTGAGATAATTGAAGGTGCCTTACAAAATCATATCGACCAGGCAAGCATTGATTCCAATGGGTTGTATTTATATGGTTGGGGATATGTTGAAGGAATGAATATGAGTAATGATTGGGAGATAGAAAAAAATATAGTTATTAAGGATGAGACAGGAACAGAAGTAGTTCGTCAAACAGTTGAAGATATATATAATTTAGATTTTGCACAAGGGTTTAATGGACCATATGAATATGCAAGATATGGAACATTTCTTCCAATTTTGGATTTAGAACCGGGATTATATAATTTTGATATTGAAATAATCAAACCAGGATATGGAAGAAGAGCGTGGGTTAGAAGCAATTATAAATTAGATACAGGATATGTACAAATAGGTGACAAGAAGTATAGATTATATAATGAAGTGGAGTATGGTCCGGTACATCTTAGAATAATTTATTAAAAATTGAGGTGAGATTTTGAATATTGGGTTTCTGACAAATGATATTACAGGAATAGGTGGGTCAAAAAAAGTTACATGTTTATTGGCAAATGAAATGGCGAAAAATAATACTGTAAAAATTATATCTCTCTTTAGAAGCGGAAATATTGAATTTGATTTAGATAGTAACATAGAGATAGAATACTTATATAATAAGGAAATAAAGCTATATGAACTATCTACTTATAAGAAGATGGTACAAAGTAAACAATATAAAGAAGTATTCGCTCTATTTCTAAATCTTTTTTACATTAGTTTTACAATAGCGTTTAAATTTATTAAAGTTAGAAAATTAACAAAAGAACTTAATAAAATTATTATCCCAGAAATTTATGGATTATTATTCACACCTATTTTTAATAAAAAACAAGAAGTGATTGTACATTTACATCATACTTATGAATATATAATTAAAAATAAAGTTAATAAGTTTATGCTACTTAATTATAAAAATAAAATACACACGCTGGTAGTTTTAACGGATAAGGATAAAGAAAACTTTTCTAAATATAAATTTAATTCCATAACTAGAATATATAATCCAATTAATGGATCTAAAATAAAAAGGGATTTCATTGATAATAGGATAATATTTATCGGAAGACTAGATTTTATTAAAGGCATAGATTATTTAAAGGAAATTATTCTTTCTTTAAGAGTAGATTTTATTCTTGAAGTATATGGTGAAGGTCCTTTGAGGCAAGACTTAGAGCAATTTGTTGTACAGAATAAACTTCAAGATAAGGTTAAAATTAAAGGGTTTATTCAAGATATTCCGGGTGTTTTAAAAGGGGCAAATTGTTTATTAAATACTTCTCGTCATGAGGGGTTACCAATGACTTTCTTAGAGGCTTTTCAATGTGAAGTACCAATAGTAGCCTCTGAATCATTTCCAGCAATAAAAGAAATTATTCAGGACGGAATTAATGGTTATGTGTATAAACAAGAAGATATTAAAAATTGTATAGATAAAATAGAAATGTTAATTAATGATAAAAATTTAAATAATAAATTGGGAAAAGGTAGTGGGGAATGTTATGAAAATTTTGAAATGCAATGTATTATTAAGCAGTGGAATTTAATTTTAGAGAAGAGGATGTCAATGTGGTAGATGTTAGTGTAGTAGTACCTATTTATAATGTAGAAAAATATTTAGAAAAATGTTTAGATTCATTGTGCCAACAAACTTTTAAAAATTTCGAAGTAATATGTGTGAATGATGGTTCTTTAGATAAATCTGAAGAAATAATCGATAAGTATATTAAACTAAATGCTAGTATGTTTAAAAAAGTTAATAAGGTTAATGGAGGATTAAGTGATGCAAGAAATGTAGGATTAGAGCATTGTGAAGGCCAGTATGTAATGTTTCTCGATAGTGATGATTGGATTGAAAAGGAATGCATAGAGCATATGCTTGAATTATTATTAGAAACAAATAGTGATGCCGTAGTCTGTGGAATTAATAATATTACTTTATCAGGAAATATCCTAGATAAATGTTGTTTATTTGAAAAAAATATTGTAACCAAAGAAGAACTATTACTTCAATCAAATTCAGCAGCTAATATATTGTTTAAGCGAAATCTTTTTGAAGAAATTAGATTTCCATTAAATAAATGGTTTGAAGATTTAGCCACTGTTCCTCTCGTTTTATCAAAATGTAATAAAATTGCAGCAGTAGATGAGTGTTATTATAATTATTTGTATAGGCCTAATTCAATTACTAAAACATATAATAATAAGATATTAGATATATTAGATGCTTTTAATAATATCTTAAAAGTAAATGAATATGATGAAAAATTTATAACAGAATTGTATAGTAGACATTTATATTATACTTTAATTAGGGTCTCAAATATAAAAGATGAAAATATAAAACTAAGTATATATGATAAATTACAGTGTTTTACTGAGAAAAATTTCTCTAAAGATTATTTATCTAAAATGTATTTAGGGGTGAATCAATTAGTAGTAAATCATCTATTTTTATCAAAAAAATATAAAATGTTAAATATACTTTTATATCTAGAGTGGAGAATGAAAAATTTACAAATTAAAATTAAAAGTTAAGGTGATAAAATGGGTTTAGTGTCTATAATAGTTCCAATTTATAATGTAGAAAACTATTTGTTCCGATGTTTAGATAGTATAGTCTCTCAAACGTATCAAAATATAGAGCTTATATGTGTAAATGATGGATCAACAGACAACTCTCAATTAATAGTAGATGAGTATAAATGTAAATTTCCGAATAAAATAAAATCTATTATTAAAGCAAATGGTGGATTAGGGGATGCACGAAATAGAGGTTTGCTTGAAGCTGCAGGGGATTATGTCATGTTCATAGATAGTGATGATTGGATTGAAAAAAATACAATTGAAATAATGATAGAAAATGCTATTAAAAATCAATCTGACATTGTTATTTGTGGCCTAAGAAGGATAACTGAGAATAATAAAGTATTATCTCAAGAACAATGTAAGCTAAATAAAGAATATAATAGTGAAGAAGCCTTGGTAAATCTAGCGCCAGCAGCCTGGAATAAATTGTATAGGCGAAGTCTATTCATTGAAAATAACATTATGTATCCAATAAATGTGTGGT
Source organism: Turicibacter sanguinis (assembly GCF_013046825.1). NCBI lineage: Bacteria > Bacillati > Bacillota > Erysipelotrichia > Erysipelotrichales > Turicibacteraceae > Turicibacter > Turicibacter sanguinis. Next base: position 1,379,734 of record NZ_CP053187.1, read on the forward strand.
ATGAAGATTTACCAACTACTTCAAAGTTATTTATGTGCTCTAAAAAGATTACTACTACAAATGATATTTTAATTAACTATCTTCAGAGAAGTAATTCAATTATTTATAGTTATGATTCTAGAGCAAGAGATATATTTAAAGTTTTAGAAGATATTAGAACTTTTAATCCTGAAAAAACGAAAATATATCAAAATGAAATAGAATATTTATTCATAATTCATATTATATTTGCCCATTTATTTAGATCCACTATTTTAGAGAATAATGATTTAAAACAAGAAATTAAATACTGTAAAGATTTTATTGAAAAAAAATATCCAAGATATTTTAAAAATAAATATTTAGATATTAGATATAAAAATAATAATTCATTGATTAAAAAAATAGTAATGAATATAGGGATATTAGCATTTAAATATAATTTATATTTTCCATTACTTCAAATATATAAATTTATAAATAAGATAATTCCTATTCAATTTAAATGGTAAAAGAGAAGTGATAGGATGAAGTTAAAAAATTCTTTCTTTTTAATGTTAATTTCAATATTGGGTATTTTAATAGGATTTTTTAGAGATTTAGTATTATCTAATCAATATGGAGCAAGTGATAGTAGTGATATATATTTAATGCTATTGAATATTCCCATTATTATTTTTGCTACAATTGGTGCAGCCATTAATACTACTTATATTCCCTTATATAGTGAGATTAGTTATACTTGTACCGAAGAGCAGTCATTAAAGTTTACAAATAAGGTAATGAATATAATTTTAATATTATGTATGAGTTTGATAATTATTTTCTTAATTAATGCGGAGATATTAGTAAAATTTTTTGCTATGGGGTTTTCAGGACAAAAACTTGAACTTTCTATTAGATTAACTAGGATAATTATTATCAGTTTGATATTTATTGGTCCCAATTATTTATTAACAGCATTTTTAAATTTAAAAAATATTTTTATTATACCTACTATAGTTCCCATAATAACTAATGTATTAATAATTATATTAATAATATTTAGTAAGGGGAATTTGAATTTCTTAGTTACAGGAACTGTTTTTTCTTACGCTGTACAAATCATTATCTTATACTATTATAGTAGCAAGAATAAGTATCAATTTTATTTGGATTTGAAATTAAAAGATGATAATATAAAAAGAATGACTTTACTCGTAATCCCTGTATTAATAGGTACGGCAGTAGCCCAACTAAACGAAGTTATAGATAGATCATTAGCTTCTACACTTGGTGAGGGGATATTATCTTGTTTTACTTATTCTAATAGAATTAGTTCAAGTCTACAAATATTGTTTGTTACTTCTGTGATCACATTAATATATCCGAAAATGAATTTATTATATTCAAGTAAAAAAATAGAAGAGTTTAAAGAATTAGTTATTGGAACTATGAAATTTATAATTATACTAATTTTACCTTTAGCATCAATAATATATGTATTCTCAGAGGAGATAGTTTTTATATTATTTGAAAGAGGAACATTCTCTAGAGAAGCTACATTAATTACAAGTGATATATTAAAAATATATATTATAGGAGTTGTTTTTTGGACATTACGAGAAATTCTAGTGAGAGCATTATATTCCTTAAATAATACAATAATTGCAACAATTAATAGTGTGATTGCTATTTTTATAAATATTATATTAAATTTAATGTTAATTAATATTTATGGATATAAGGGATTGGCATTTGCAAGTACAATTACAGCTTTTATAGCTTGCATTTTATTAGGGCGAAGTTTGAAAAAAAAGATTAGCTCTTTTATAAAATCTAAAGATGCTCTTGAAGTATTAAAAATAATCATTATTGTAGTCCTAATGATACTATTTATAAAACTTATTTATTATTATTTAGAAGTTATCAATGTAAATATCTTTGTTAATTTATGTATTTCTAATAGTTTAGGTTTAGGCATATACTTAATCAGTGTATATAAATTTAATTTATTAAAGATAGAAGATATTTTTAAAACGGAGTAATTATTTTTCTATATGATAGATTGTAATATTAAGTGCGACACAAAAAAAAACTCATAAATAGGATCTTTGTTATAGAATGAAGTTACCACACAAAATTCTTAACAAGGAGATCTATTTATGAGTTATAAACATCTTAACACATTTGAGCGCACACGTATAGAAGTTCTTTCAAAAATGGGCTATTCAACGAGACAAATCGCTCAACAACTAAATCGCCATCATTCAACGATTGCTCGTGAACTGAAACGAAATACTCAAAAGACGTATCAGGCTGAGTTAGCAGAAGAATTAGCTGGACAACGTCGATTAAGTTGTCGTTGTCCAGAGAAGAAATCTGAACAAGTCATTCAGACCATCCAACATTATTTAAAGTTAACCTGGTCGCCTGAACAAATTTCTAATACCGTTTTAAAGGGTGTTCTTTCATTTAAAACCATTTATCGTTGGATTTATGATGAAACCATTTTGTTAGGAGATTTAAGTTGTTTAAGACAAAAAGGAAAGCGACGAAAACCACGAGAAACACGCGGACGATTTAACATTGGAACGTCGATTCATCAACGTCCCAAAGAAGTAAAAAGACGTGAAACGTTTGGGCACTGGGAATTAGATACGGTTGTTTCAAGTCGTGGAAAGAGTAAAGGTTGCTTGGCGACCTTTGTTGAACGTCAAACACGTTTTTATGTGGCCATTAAAATAGAAAATCGCTCAGCAACAGAAATGTACCGAGCGATTAGTGAGTTATATAAACTCTTTCCTAAAGACACCTTTAAAACTTATACGGTTGATCGAGGAAAAGAGTTTGCTTGTTATTCCAAAGTAGAAGCTGATTTAAAGGTTCCTGTTTACTTCGCAGATGCCTATTCGTCTTGGCAAAGAGGAAGTAATGAAAATGCCAATGGTCTTCTTCGAGAGTTTTTCCCGAAGAAGACAGATTTAGCACGAGTCAGTGACGAAGAGATTAATGAGGCACTCTGCCTCATTAATCATCGACCACGAAAATGTTTAGGGTGGAAAACTTCATTCGAGCTATTTCATGAGAAACTGTCGCATTTGTATTGACAATTCGTCATATGTAAAATTTTCAAATATAGATTTTTATTTAAAATCTCTATCTATATTAATAGGATAGGGATTTTAAATTTATATTTTCTAGTAGTGTTTTAGGGTAAGATTTTGTAAATTAAATAAAGGCTTTTTATATTAAGAATTATTTGTGAAAGAGGGATTTTATGATAAAAAGTTTTTTGTTCTGTTTAGTATGGATATATTACACATTTAATTTAGGATATTTAATAAATCAAAAAATCAATAATTTAAATATTTTCTCTAACTTTATTACTGGATTTATTACGTTATTTTCTTTCTTATATATTAGTAGTATTCCATTTATTTTATTTAAATTCACATATAAATGGTATTTAATAATACATATATTACTATTATGTGTTTCTATTTTTTATATGATAAAAGGCAAAGTTTATAAATATTCGTATAAAAAAGCTCTTAATCCATATTTCTTAATCATCTGTTTAATATTGTCTGCTTTCTATATGTTTATCGACAATAATCTGGGAGGAGACATTCAATATTACTTTTCTTCAGTAGCTCAAAATAAAATAAATATTTCGGGTATTTATAATTTTGAGGTATGGAGCGGTACACAACCCTATGAAAAATGGATTTGGTACAGGATGATACCATTTGAATTAATTCAATCTTTTATAAGTTCAATATCATTTATATCTCCTAATACTACTATAATTTGGACATTTCCGTTTTTCTTTGTATATTCGTTTATAGCTATCAATTACGAAATAATTAAATTATTAATTTCCTCTAATGTAAAAAGATATATACCATATTTATATTTATTTATGTTGTTAGTCGTGTTCTTTTTGACAGGATATTCATCATTAGGATATCATCCCTATGGAGTAGAATGTTTTTTATTATTACCATTCAGTGGAATATCATATCTCTTATATTTATTTATACCAATATTTTTTTTATTTGTTTATAAATTATTTAGTGATAATTATAAAGATAGTGGGCTGAAAATTATAATTATTTGTTTAGGATTTACTGCTATCTGTTTTTCAAGCACAGGATTATTTTTGTTTACGTTATTTATTATTACATTATTCTTTTTAACTATTATTTGTTTTGACAATAAGCATAAAAGAGATAAGACTATTAAAATATTGTACTGTGGTTTTCTCCCGATGATAATTTATCTATTATTAACTTTTTTGTCATTAAAAAATATATTTTTTAGTAGTTTATTATTTATATTAATTATTATCTATGTATTATTATATTGTTTTATTGATAAAATATTAGTCATATTTAACTCCAAAAAAATAAACAGAGTTTATTTTATGATTTTTTTAATATTTATTTATAGTGCTTCGATTCTTATAAGAAAATTCTCATATGAGGGAGCAGTACCTTTCAGGGATTTTATTGACGGATTTAAAAATGATTTTTTATCTAATGATAGTTTGATAGTTATTTTTATTTTTTGTATAATTCACATTATTTTAAATAAGGAAGTAGTATTAGAAAAAAAAATATTTTATGTATATTTTAATTTTGTTTATATATTATTATTTTTGAACCCTATATCTGGAATTTTTGTTTCTAAATATATAACAAGTGATGGAGTTTATTGGAGATTATTTTATGGGATAAATGTCATATACTTGTTAATATATTTATTTGAACTATTTCGTGAAAAAGAAAAAGAAAATATAACGGGACTAGCCATTATATTTATAATTACTTTAAGGTTAATTCAAAGTTTTGCATCACCAGTCGATGATTACTATTGGATTAAAATAAAACCTTTATCAGAATATAATTATAGTTATAAATTTGACCAAGAAAAATATGAAATTTATACATATCTTGCTAATAAAGGAAATTGTACTATTCTCACTGAATCAGAATTATATAGAAAAGGTTTAAGGGGAATTGCTCCTAATGTTGTATTATTTACTACTGTTTATGATGATAGAAGTGAAAATATTAATAATAATATTAACATAGAAGTGAAACGATATTTTATGGAGACTTTAGAGAATAGGGAAATAAATATCAAAGCGTTCTATACTAAACTTAAGAAATACCAGATAGATTATGTAATAGTCAATAAAAAAGATATAGATATTAATCCTTTATATTATAATCTAGATAAAGAATTCAATAATTATTATGTATTAGAAGTTAAGTAATATAGAAAGGGGTAAATATGAGAAATTTTAGAATGGCTTATTTGATTCTTGCTCACAAAAACAGTACTCAAATTAATATGTTAATAGATGCGTTAACACACGATAAGATAGATATATTTATTCATTTAGATTTAAAATCTACTATTAAAGATGAGATTCGACAATGTGAAAATATTTATTTTGTTGAAAATAGAACAGATGTAGAATGGGGAACTGTAAGTCAAGTATATGCAATGTTAAATTCATTGCAGGTTATATACAACACTAATAAGAAGTATGACTATATTCATTTAATTAGTGGTCAAGATTTTCCCTTAAATAAGGCAGAAGATATTATAACTTTCTTCTACCTTAATAATGGAAAGCAATTTTTAAATATGTGGGAAGCAAGTGGTTTTTGGTATTCACGAGTGGCGGTATACTATCCAAAAATCCTGTTAATAAATAATAGTATTGTAAAAATTATTAGAGGTATCTACTCTCGAATAATAATGCTAATACCAATTTTACATCGGAATTATAAGTTTTTAGGGGATTTATATATAGGTTCCCAGTGGTTTTCAATTACAGGAGAATGTTTGACATATATACTAGATTATGTAGAAAATAATCCACAAGTTCTTGAATTTTATAAAAATTCCTTATGTCCAGATGAATTAATAATTAATACTATTGTAGCAAATTCTCCTTTTAAAAAAGATATTATAAATGATAATTTGAGATATATAGATTGGAGTGAAGGAAAGGACTCTCCTAAGATTTTAACAAAAGATGATTTAGATAAAATCTTAGGTAGTAGAAAGCTTTTTGGTCGTAAATTTGATATATCTAAAGATAGAGAAGTAATTGAATATTTATTAAAATATCGTAAGGAAGATTAAGATATGAATATTTTGAAAATTTTTAAAAAGAATTCTCCGAAATTATATAATAATAATTTCACGATTGTTAGTAATAATTGTTGGGGAGGTTTTATATATAAAAGATTTAAATTACAATATAATTCTCCCTTTATAGGTCTATTTATCTTTGCTCCAGATTATATTTATCTATTAAAAAATTTTAATAATATTATAAATAATGATATTAGGCCTGTACAACCTCAAGAATCTAGATATTATGAGCAGCTAAAAAAGTATAGGATTTTAGATAAATATCCTATTGGAAAGTTGGATGATAATGTTGAAATACATTTTCTACATTATAAAACATTTAATGAAGCCAAGGAAAAGTGGGATAGAAGAGTAAAAAGAATAAATTTTCAAAACTTGTTAATAAAATACAGCGATAAGGATTTATCTAATGACGATTTAATAAATGAATTTGATAAACTTGATTTTGAGTATAAAATAGCTTTTTGTGCAAAAGAATTTCCTAAACTAAAATCAGTGATTTATGTAGAAAAATATAAAAATAAAGGATATGTAGAAAATGAATGGAAATATTATGACAAATATATAGATATTATTTCTATTCTGAATTCAATGATTTAGTGATAAAGCGATTTTTAATATTAAATATGTTTTTAAAAACTTATGTCTTGTTTATAATTTAGAATTTGTTTGTACAATTTAGGATTTTAACTAATAATTACATAATTATTCTACCCATACTATTTTGTGAAAAATATTAATACTATAGTAAAATTAATGTAAATATGTTAAAATTAATGTTGAATAATGTTGGATAGGGTGGTAAAATGAAAACTTTAATTATTATACCTGCTTATAATGAAGAGAAGAATATTGAACGGGTAGTAAATATGTTGATAGAAAACTATCCACAGTATGATTATGTGGTAGTTAACGATTGTTCTAAAGATAATACTAGAGCTGTATGTATAAAAAATAATTATAATTTAATTGATCTACCAGTTAATTTGGGGTTATCGGGAGCTGTTCAGGCAGGATATAAATATGCATATAAGCATGGGTATGATGTAGCAATTCAATACGATGGGGACGGACAACATAGACCAGAGTATATTGACAAGTTAATTGTAGCTATTAAAAATGGAGCCGATATTGCTATTGGTTCGAGATTTGTTACTGAACCAAAACCTCTATCGATGAGGATGATTGGATCAAGATTAATCTCATTTATGATTAAGATGGTTACGGGGATTGAGATTAAAGATCCTACAAGTGGTATGAGAGCAATTGATAGTAAGTTAATTAAAGAATTTGCTTTTAATATGAATTATCCTCCAGAACCTGATACAATTGCATATCAGATTAAAAAAGGTGCTACGATTAAAGAAGTACAAGTTGAGATGGATGAAAGAATAGAAGGAGAAAGTTATTTAAACTGGGCAAATAGTATAAGATATATGGCTAGAATGCTAATTAGTATTGTATTTGTACAGAATTTTAGAGGTAGGTAGATTATGTTTAATGAACAGTTTCTTAATATAAAATTACAGATAATATTAATGATGGGGTGTTTTTTTACTTATTGGTATATTCTTAGAAAAGTTAAAAAATCTAATGTTAGAATAGAAGATATTATAATTTGGATAATTGGAGTAATTATATTATTTATTTTTAGTATAGTACCAGCAATCCCTTTTTCTTTAGCTAATTTATTAGGGTTTGAGTCCACAGTAAATATTATTTTCTTTTTGGTTATTTTCTTTTTGTTTATAATGACGTTTTTATTAACGATCCGTTTAAGTCAAACTCAGGAAAAACTGAAGGAGTTAACTCATAAAATTGCAATTGAAAATTCTCAGGTACAAAAAGAAATGGAGGATATACAATGAAAGTATTAGTAACTGGAGGAGCTGGATACATTGGACGAACAGTTGTATCAGCACTTGAAGAAAATGGGCACATCCCAATTATTTTAGATTCATTAGTGACAGGGCGTCTTGAATATACGGAAGGAAAAATCTTCTATAAAGGAGATATCGCGGATCGTGATATTTTGGCGCAAATTTTTAAAGATCACCCAGAAATTAAACATTGTATTCACTTTGCAGCTTTAATTGTCGTGCCGGATTCGGTAGCTAATCCTTATGAATATTACACAGAAAATGTTGCAAAATCACTAGATTTATTTAAAAATTTAAATGAGTTTGGATGTAAAAATGTTATCTTCTCATCATCAGCATCAGTTTATGATGTAGTGGAAGGATTCAAAGTAACAGAATCAGCGCCATTAAAACCATCAAGCCCTTATGCGCGCACAAAATTTATGATGGAAATGGTGTTAGAAGACTTCTGTCGTGCGTATGGAATGCACGGAATTGCACTTCGTTACTTTAATCCAATCGGGGCAGATCCAAAATTACGTTCAGGAGCACATGTTCAATTTCCTTCACACGTGTTAGCGAAATTATTAGAAGCGGCATCAAGTGAAGACGCATTATTTAATATCACAGGTGTTAACTGGCCAACACGTGATGGATCAGGAATCCGTGACTATATCCATGTCTGGGATTTAGCGATGGCACACGTTAAAGCGGTTGAAAACTTTGATCAAGCATTCGCTAAATCAGAAAATCCAGAAGAATCATACTTAGTGATTAATATTGGAACAGGAAACGGGGTAACGGTTAAAGAACTAGTTTCAATTTTTGAAGGGGTCTTAGGCCGTCCTGTCAATAAGGCGGAAACAGAAGCACGCCCTGGAGATGTGGCAGGTGCTTATGCAAGCTGTGACCGTGCTAAAAACTTAATTGGTTGGGAAGCACAGTACTCAATTGAAGATGGAATTCGCGATGCCTTCCGTTGGGATGAAATCCGTGAAACAATTTTAAATTACGAGAATAGTTAGTATTATTTTTTGGGGGAGTGAGGTTATAGAAAGAAGATGAAAACAGGAAAAAGAAACTCTAATTTTGAGCTTTTAAGGATAATAGCTATGGTAATGATAGTATCATTACATACTTTAGGCCATGGTGGTGGATTAAACAATACAACTGTAAATTCCATCAATTTTATATTTAATCATATACTTGAGTCACTTTCTATTGTAGCTGTTAACATATTTATTTTAATTAGTGGTTATTTTGGAATTAAATCGTATTCAAGTGTTAAAAGTAAAATTAGTCTATTATATAAACAAATGATTTTTTATTCTATTATAATTGGATTTATATTTATTGTTTTTGATAAAAATTTATCTAGTATTAATATAATTCAAATGTTATTCCCTATTTCAACACAATTGTGGTGGTTTATGTCATTAAATATTGTTTTATTAATCTTATTGGTGCTAGTATAGTCATATGGACACATTTAAGTTAAGTCGTTACAATAGACTTAATAATTAAAGGATGTGTCGATATGAAAAAATATAATTCTGAATTTAAATCAATGATTGTTGAACTTTATAAAACTGGGCGTTCAGTTAAAGATCTAAGTCGTGAATATGGTGTTTCAGAAGTAACAATTTACAAATGGATTAAACAGATTTCTCCAATTGCCTCAATAGATGATACAGAGATTACCCTAGAGGACATTAAACGTATGAAGCAAGAAATGTTACGTTTACAAGAGGAGAATGAGATTTTAAAAAAGGCTATGACCATATTCGCGAGAAGGTAAGCCAATCTGAATTATGTCACTTTATCGAGCAACACCGAGAAGAATACGATATTAAACAACTTTGTAAGGTGTTATATGTTCCAAGAAGTACCTATTATCAATCTAAGCATCAAACGGAATCTAAATGGAAGTACGAGAACGAACAATTGCTTAAACGTATTAAGGAAATTTATTTTGAAAGTAAGCGTCGATATGGTGCTATTAAGATACACCGTCAGTTGATTAAAGAAGGATTATCTGTTAGCTTAAAGCGTGTCCAACGATTAATGAAATCAGCAGGCTTAGCTTCTATTATTCAAAAGAAATATACCCCTTATAAGCAATCTAAAGAACTTGTTTTAGAACGTGAAAACATTCTAGAACAGGATTTTTCGACCAACTCAATTAACCAAAAATGGGTATCGGATATTACTTATATTCACGTTCAAGAAGAAGGTTGGTGCTACCTAGCATCAGTCATGGATTTACATTCTAAAAAAATTATTGGTTATCACTTTTCTAAACAAATGACAACGGATATTATCGTCAAAGCTTTAAAGAATGCTTATTTTTCTCAAAAACCTAAAGGTGAGATTATTCTCCATACTGATTTAGGATCGCAGTATACCAGCCAAGAGTTTAAAGACTTAACTTTAGACTTTAACATCATCCAGTCTTTTAGTCGTAAAGGATGTCCTTACGATAATGCTTGTATCGAATCTTTCCATGCCACTCTAAAGAAAGAAGAAGTGTATCAAACAACATATGTTACATTTGAACAGGCTAGAATCGCTTTGTTTCAATATATAGAGGGCTGGTACAATCGAAAACGAATGCATGGATCGATTAATTATTTAACACCTGAAGAATGTGAGCAACTTGCTCGACAAGTGGCTTAAAAACTTAACTTTTTTGTGTCCAAAATATTGACTTAGATCCATATCTCCATATATTAATAAATTTATTCTTAATTTAACGATAGAAGAATTTAAAAAATTATTAAAAATATTAATTTTAATATTTGTTATATGGCCATCTATATTAGGTATATTTACACCAGTTGATATATCAGGTGGGTATAGTCTTTATCAATTTGTTTTTATGTATATGGTAGGAGCATACATACGTGTTAAATATGAAAACGAAAAATTTTCTTGTATAAATAGTTTTGTAATTTATTTATTGACTTCACTAACTCTAGCCACAATGAATATAGTTGTTTCTAAAATTGTAGGCTACAATTTTGGAGTATACGCATATAATTTTATTTTAATATTTATCTCATCTATCTCCTTATTTTTAACATTTAAAGATTTTAATTTAAAATATAATAAAATAATTAACAATATTGCTACTTTAACTCTTGGGGTATATTTAATTCATGATCACCCACTAGTTAGAAGTTGGATTTATCAGTTTTTCAATATAGCTAATTCAATTAATACACGTTATTACATTATAAAGATTGTGTTAATAGTTAGTATTATTTTTATAAGCTGTTGTTTGATAGAAGTAATTCGAAAAAAAATATTTTCTTATTTTAAAAAAATATAAACTTTACATTAGAATAAACTCGCAGATAACACTTTTATTTAATATGTGAATTTCCTCTTGTCAAGGAGAGAGAAAAAGACAAAAAATTATGTTGCTTAGGATGATTTGGATAATTTAGGATTTTTGTCGCATAGTATTGCTGATTAAATTGTGACTTATTACAATAGATGATTTCAAGTTAAATCCTAATAGATAAGCTGTCAAGATTTTTCTTATATAAATGAAAATCAATTGCTATTCTGTAGTGAATCCCAAAAGTTGAACTTAATATTATGCAGCTAAGTGGCTGGTATGAATTTGGTATTTGACTGGACTCATACCAGCCAATTTTCTTTTAATTCGTTTATGATTACAGTAGTATATATAGTTTTCAATTGCTTCTTTTGACTTCTTATAGGTTTTAAATGTCTTTCCATAGTACATTTCTTGTTTAAGGATTCCAAAGAAGTTTTCCATCAGTGAATGATCTAAACAATTTCCCTTTTCGTGATATGCTTTGGAAAGTTTGATGTGTCTTTAATGTTTTAACTCATTTTTGATGTTGATACTGGCAATCTTGATCGGAATGAAGGATTGTCCTATATTTTGCTTGTTTGAAAATAGGTAGGACTTGATTCGGGGATTTCATGACAATCTTTAAGTCAGGTTTATGATTCATTGAATAGGATAAAATTCGACCTGTTGCCATGTTCATGAGTGGACTTAAATATAATTTCTTTACTTACTTTGTTTTAAATCCAGTCACATCCGTTGTGAGTTTCTAATAAGGGGGATTAAATCGGCGGTTAATTCGATTCTTAGCCACTGTTCCAAAAGTTCTTTTATATGAGTGATATTTACGTGATTTATGACTAAACTTAACGGAAATAATTAAAAGATTTTTCATTAGGTGATACAATTTCTTATAGTTAACCTGATGACCTCGATGATGAAGCTTATTTGTGATTCAACGATAACCATCATTCTCATCATTTTTGGATTGTCAACACTAAACTAAACAACTTTTTTAAGGGTATTTTGACGATATTCAACTGGGGATAAATATCCCAGTGAAGAGTGGATCCTATGATTGTTATACCAGTTAACGTAGTCGGCAAATTCATAACCTAGTTGTTCTTGGGTTTCAAATATCTGATGGTTTACAAATTCTGTTTTGATTACTTTATAGGTCGCTTCTGCAACAGCGTTGTCATAGGGACATCCCTTCATACTTAAAGAGCGTTTAATTTCAAATACCTCTAAAATCTCATCAATGATTTTATTCTTAAATTCGTTACCTCGATCCTTGTGGAAAATCTTGATTTGACTTAGGTTAGTTTGGACTGTACTGAACGCCTTCTTAACTAATTCTGCATCCTTATTAGGCCCAGAGCTATAACCGATAATTTCACGATTAAACAGGTCTACAAGCACACAAAGATAGTGCCAGCGATTTTTTACACGAACGTAAGTTAAATCACTGACAACAACGTTTAAATGTGGTTGTTCATCAAAGTTACGATCCACGATATTTTCAGTGTTATCTTCGTTACATTTAGCTGTATGCGGCTTAAATTGAGCAACGGTATAATTCGATACAAGGCCTTCTTGTTTCATGATACGACTAATACGACGACGTGAAACTTGTTGTCCCATCTTTTTTTAACTCTTGCTTAATTTTTCGAGTCCCGTAATTATTTCGGCTTCGACGAAAAATCTCAATGATATCAGTAACCAGTTGAGTTTCATCTTTCTTCGGTTTAGACTCATAATAATAAGTGCTACGAGGCACATTAAGGACTTTGCACATCGCTGAAACTGAATATTTGTGTGTATTGTTTTTAATCACATTTATCTTCGTCCTAAGATCAGCGCGGCTTGCTTCAGCGTGCTCCTTGCGGGTATAAAATATCATTTTCCATTTCCAATTGCTTAACTTTTTTACGAAGTTGGATTAACTCCTGTTCTTCTTCTGAGCGGTTATCTTTCTCCTTAAAAGAACCTGTAGAAGTTGACTGTTTAATCCATTTATCGAGTAAAGACGATGAGATATCGTATTCACGAACAATATCACATTTACGTTTCCCATTTAAATAAAGCTGGACTAATTGGTTTTTAAATTCATCTGTATACGTACGGCGTGGTCTACGAGTTTTAGTTTGGGTCATGTTAAAGCTCCTTTAGATTGATATTATTTATAATTCTACATGACCTTAAAAAAACTGTCTAATTAATTGTAACCTATCCATTTTCTTTAAAAATAGTTAAAATGAGGTCTTCAAGTTCTTAATCTGGATTACCTTGCGCCATCTATTTAACCCAGTAATAATAAGTTGACTTAGGGAATTTTATGACTTTAAAAATATTGGACCAATTAAACTCATCTGTTAACTCTTCGATGATTTTTGATTTGATTGTTTGATTCCATGGTGTAATTCCATGGGCGTGACACTTTTTTTAGTATTCAATTTCGATTCTTAATAATTTATTTTCTTATTCTAATTGTTGTTCTCGTGTTAAATCTTTTGTTTCTATAGTTGAGTTTAATTTTGTTATATTATTTTGAGGCCTTCCTTTTAATATAAATAAAGCCTCAATACCGTCCTTTAAAACTTTTGCATTCCAATTCATAATCGTTCTTATATTTGATATTCCAAAATGAATAGCAGTTTGACTATATGAAGCACCTGTTGTTTTCATATAGTTTAATACATTTAATTTAAATTCTGGACTATATTTAGTCATAGAAAAAACACCAAAAATATTAGATTTTTTAGGTCTCTCTTTTAAGTGGTATTTTTGTAAGGGAGTTGAGTTTTGAATCATGAAAATACGTGATTTAAAGTGATAAAAACTACAATATCCAAAATCGATTCGTTTAATAACTTTGATTTCTTCAATAAGACCATTGTATAGGGACATCGAATGATGGATATAATAAGAATAGTTTTTAAATATTTTAAAATTTGTTTGAAGAGTGAACAGTAAATCTTGATCAAAGCATAAGTTGCTTTTAATTGAGATAATAAATTAAGGAGAAAATTTAGAATATCTATTTTGCGCATAGGTTGTTTAGTGCACTAGGTAAAGGGATAAGTGATTGTATGATGAGTGTGGATGGTTTTAAAAATAATGGTGGGGATAGTTTGAATTTATATGCATGCTTTTTAATATTCTTTATCAATCGAATGTATGTTTTATTGATTGAACGAGGGGGATGTTGAAAAAGGTGGAACCTAGAAAGGAGAATTTTAGCGTGAGGAAAAAGTTCCTTTATTAGGTTCATATAAAAGGGGGGGATCAATGACAATGTGTTTGATACGCGAACGTGCCTCTTTAGAATAGCGATTAAAATAAGGCTCGAGTAAGAGTAAGCGACATCAATAATATTGATAATTTGGTTGGTATTAGCGTCGTAAAAGATGAAAGATATATATTCTTTGGAAGACTTACTGATTTAAATTTATCAAAGTAAAATCTTTCAAGAGATAATTGAAGTTCAAAGATTGAGATTCGTAAAAAGATGATATAGGTGACGCTCAAATGAGAGGATTAATGACGACATGTAATATCTATTCCAGAGAATTTATTTTGATTTTCTAAATTTATCACATATTTTGTAGTGTAAGAGATGTAGCAGTTTTGACAATGAGTTGGTAGGTACGAGAGAATTTCTTTAAAAGCAATTCACACCATTGTCTCTGAGATAACCTTTCTGGAAGTTAATGTTTTTATATTTAATATTTTTCTAGTAATATAAATTAAAAAATGAATGAGACATCAAATCTATCCTTTCAATGTTTCTTTTGAGTGTTAACATTGTAACAGGATAGAGATTTGATGTCTCTTTTTGGTACTATAAAACTCGTAGGAAATACACCATTATTTGTGTGTAGATTCTACGAGTTTTATTTTGGTTCTTTGTCAAATAGTGTTGCTGATTAATTTGTGACCTATTACAATGAAAAATTAAATTGAAATCCTAGTGGCTATGCTGCTAGGATTTTTGTTTTAGGTTTTGTTAGATTTTGAATCATGAGAATACGAGATTTAATTACCCTACTAGTGGAGGAAACATGCTTCGCATGGCAGGTGACCCAATGATAGAAACTGCGATAGCCAAAGGCAATACGCTTAATGACTTTAATTTTATTATTAATTCCTTCAATAGGACCATTGGTATACGGAGTTGTTAGTGTGTGTTCAATATAAGATTGATAAGTTTTAAAGGTTTGAAAAGCTGTTTGAAGTTCAGGAGAAATAAGAGGGTGTTCTGCTTGAATTAAGTCATTTAATCGTTCTAAGTTTTTAGTTTGAAGAGTGAAAAGTAAGTCTTGATAAAGATCATAAGTCGCTTTTAGTTCTGGGGATAAATCAAGGAGGAAATTTAAGATATCTATTTCACGCATCGGTTATTTGAAACAGTAAAACGAATGATAAGTTGTGGTATTGAGCAATGTATGAGACTTCAAGAACAAGCGCCAGTAACGTTTAAACTTACGACCATGCTTTTTGAACTTCTTCATTAATCGGATTCGAGTTTTATTCAGTGCACGAGAGAGATGTTGAACGAGATGGAATTTATCAATGATAATTTGGGCATGAGGAAAAAGATCCTTAATCAAGCTAATGTAAGGAGCGTACATATCAATCACAATATTTTTTACGCGAGTACGTGCTTCCTTTGTATATCGTTTAAAATAAGCTTGAAGGGAGCTTAAACGACGATCTTCAATGATATCGATGATTTGTTTGGAGTCAGCATCACAAAAGATAAAAGACATATGACACTCAGCAGACTTAACTGATTTAAATTCATCAAAACAAAGATTTTCAGGTAAATAATTAAAGTTTAGGGTTTGAGATTCATAAAAGCTATGGATGATACGATTGACAGTTGAATGAGAGACCTGATGACGATGAGCGATATCACATTCAGAGATTTTATTTTGAGCCTCTAAAGCAATGGCATATTTCATGTTATAAGAAATATAACAGTTCTTTTCAACGATTGAAGTTTTTAGTGTAAAGGTAGATTGGCAATGCCCACAATAATAACGCTGTTTCTTTAACTCTAAATAGGTATCATGGAGTGAGACTTTTGGAATAACAATTCGAGAAGTTTTAAATCCATGCTTCTTAAATTTTGAATCAAATAGAGTTCCGCATTTTTGACAATGAGTCGGTTGATACGAGAGGATTCCTTTAAAAATAAAGCTAGTAATTCCGTTTAATTTAACTTCTTCAAGCGAATCTTCAAGGAACGTAATGTTTTTATCTTTAATATTTAAAAGTTTTCTAGTAAAATATGAGTGAGACATCAAATCTTATCCTTTCAATATTGTTTTAGCCGATAACATTGTAACAGGATTGAGACTTGAGGTCTCTTTTTTTTGATGCCATGAAAAAAGTGCTGCTTAATCAGCAACACCAAATATTATAGAACCTTTATTTTTTATGATTAATAGGTGATGGGGTAACGGAGCTCTTTTAGGGTTTTAACATCCGCAACAAAAAGTGTTACCCCACTCTATTCATTTAACATTCGATTAAGCAAGTTGGTACTAAGCTGCCGTGTAACGAACCAAAATGAGAAGAATGAACAGAGATGGGAACCTATCATAAAAAAGTAAGGAGAGGAGAAGTGGATGAATGATTTCAATTGGAATTGATGTATCTAAACGAAAAAGTACAGTGGCTATGATCAATGTCATGGGTAAAATCTTATAGACACCTTTCGATATTGAACATTCACAAAATGAAATTCAGAACTTGCTTGAGTTAATTAAAGATTATCCTAAAGAACAAGTTCGATTCATTATGGAGGCGACTGGCATCTATCATTTAGGATTAGTCAACGAGCTTCAAAAACAGGGTTATTTTGTACATGTTGCAAATCCCTTATTGATAAAAAAATATTTTGATGCTGAAATTCGAAAAGGAAAAACAGATCGAAAAGATGCGCTAAAAATTTCTCGTTATGGAACAGAAAAGTGGTGGCTTTTACAGGAGCATTCAAAGGCTGATCAGATCTATCAAGATTTACAGTTTTTATCGAGAGAATATAATTCATTTATGGCGAGTAAGATTAAATTAAAAGTTCAGTTATCTAATTTAATAGAACTTAGTTTTCCAGGACTTGAGAAAATTCTAAAAGGTCATTATTTTGGGCTATTATTAGATTTCTATGAGTTATAACCTTGTGCTTCAATGGTTCGACAGGTTAGTGAAAAGAAGTTTTCGAATCAGTTTATTAAAATGGCCATAAAAAAAGGACACCGTAAAGGGGCCCAGATCGCACAGAAAGTCTATCGACTTGCTCATGAGTGCGTCACGTTTGAACCGAGTCAAAAGGTTGCAGCCCTCTCGGTTAAACACTGCGTCAGTCTACTTCGTTCAACAGAACAAGCGACTGACAGTATTATAACACAAATGGATGAGTTAACGAAAGAACTTCCTGAATACGAAATCATTAAAAAAATGAAAGGTGTCGGCGATAAGTTAGCACCACGTTTAATCGCAGAAATAGGTGATGTGAGACGATTTAAAAATTCAAAAAGTTTAATTGCTTATGCAGGGATTGATGCACCACCTTATCAATCAGGACAATTCGAAGCAATGAATCGCCACATCTCTAAACGAGGTTCGAGAAGTTTGAGGAAGTGTGGTTATGAAGTGATGATGGCTGTAAAATCATCGAAACCAAAAGAAGATAATGCCGTTTATGAAGATATGCTCAAAAAAGAAGCAGAAGGTAAAAATAAGAAGTTAGTAAAGATTGCAGGACTGAATAAATTTTTAAGAATTTATTACGCTCGAGTCATAGAAGTCTATCGGGCGTAGAAATCATTTTTTCTATTTATATCCAATAAAAGACACTAAGATAGTGTCTTTTCGTCGTACCCAATATTTTGATTAATCTAAAATAAATTTTTATCATTTTACACTTGATTTATGTTAGCAAGTTTTTGTTACATGAAAAAAGGTATTGCTTAGTCAGTAATATAAATGTTAAATTAAGAAGCTCATCTTCTATAATAATAGTTTGAGTATGATTAATAACTTCTGCCAAATTAGATTTATAAGAGAATGTTATAAATGGTTTTGATAAAATTTTGATAGTGTTCGTCGTCTCTATTTTCCTGCCATCATTATAAATTACTTTAAAGTAATTTACTATAAATATATAAAATCTTAGTAAAGTGGATCTAGGTAAATATTTTGGACACAAAAAAGTTAAGTTTTTAAAGTCTTGGTTGGTATACTGTGTCCCTAAATCAGTATGAAGTATAACCTTGTCTTTGGGTCTTTGAGAAAAATAAGCATTCTTTAAACCTTGAACAATAAGGTCTTTTGTCATTTGCTTAGAAAAATGATAACCAATAATTTTCTTTGAATGTAAATCCATTACTGAAGCTAAGTAGCACCAACCTTCTTTGTGGACGTAAATATAAGTAATATCGGATACCCATTTTTGATTAATTGAAGTCGTCGAACAATCCTGTTCTAGAATGTTATGACGTTGTAAACCAAATTCCTTAGCTTGTTTATACGGGGGATATTTCTTTTGAATAATCGAAGCTAAACCGCTTTATTTCATTAATCTCTGAACACGTTTCAAGCTAACAGAGAATCCTTCTTTAATCAATTGACGGTGTACTCTAATAGGACCATATCGACGGCTACTTTCAAAATAAATCTTCTTAATTCATTCAAGTAGTTGGTGATTTTCACGTTTTCACTTAGATCCAGTTTGATACTTCTATTGATAATAAATGCTTCTTGGGACACTTAAGATCTCAAAAGGTTACTTAATATCATGTTCTTGATGATGTTGATTAATAAACTGACATAATTCAGATTGAGTTACTTTCTCGCCAATATGGTCATAGCCTTTTTTAAGATTTCATTTTCCTCTTGTAGACGTAACATCTCTTGTTTCATACGCTTAATCTACTCAAGTGTGATGCCAGTCTCATCTATTGAGGTAATAGGAGAAATTTGTTTAATCCATTTATAGATAGTGACCTCTGATAAACCATATTCACGACTAAGTTCTAAGACTCTCCGTCCAGTTTTATAAAGTTCAACAACCATAGATTTAAATTCAGCATTATATTTTTTCATACATACACATCCTTTTATTAAGTCTATTGTAACGACTTAACTTAAGTGTGTCCATAAAACTATACTAGCACCAAAGTTTAAGAATGAATTCGAAGATAAGATGTTAAGGTGTTTCAAAATCATCCAAAGTAAAATGTTTTTCTAAAGCGAATTCATTGTTATTTTTCAGAGATTTTTCTCTATAGTTATGAATGAGGATTCTAATAAATCTAAAAAAACACACCATCATATAGATTCCTAGACAAAACGTGATTCCTGTGACTAATCCTAAAACATCTATTCCAAAGTCACTAATTTGCCCTGAACGTCCATCTACAAATAATTGGTGAACTTCATCTGTGAAGGAGAAAAATGCTCCTACATAAAGAGTAATGATAAATGCTTTATAGAAGTTAAATGCATAAGTGAAGACTCCCATAGAAGCAATCCCAAGACTCATATAAATTCCAAAGTGGGCCCATTTTCGAATAATGACATTCCAATTACTATAGGTTGAAAATAAAAGGGGATATAACTCTTCTAGATTCAACATATATAAAACTTTGATAACAAGTTGATCCCAATAATGAAGTAATTGACCTAAAAATTCAAATCTCCTTAAAAATAAATAGAGGCTATTTGATAATGAGCCTGATTGAGATCCACTTTGAGCTGATAAATTGAAGATTAAGCGCATTACGCTAAAAACTAAAATGATTCCAACGAATACAAGTAACAACTTTTTTAATTTGTCTCTTTTCATTAAGTATTCCTCCCCTAATAAATCTCTTTAATTATACAATAATGGTCGGAATAATTTGCTAAAATTTGATAATTAAATATTATTTAGACTAATGAAATTAGTTAAAGCTGCTATAATAAAAGAATAATATATTGTTTTAGGAGCGGGATGATGAAAAAAATATTCATTATAGGGTTGATATTGGTTTTTAGTATATTGAAGGATCAGGATGAAATTTTAGCAGAAACTAATTATCAGCCTAACTTAACAGTAGATGAAGTAGTAAAAAGACTTGAAAGTTATACGCCTAGCGGATTAACCAATTATCATCAGGTAATTGATCAGTTATTTTCTCTTGAATCTTTGATGGATTTATTTAGTCCGTATTATTATTACAGTATTAATACAGTCTCTAGTAGTGCAAAAGAAACCACTCGTATGAAAACGGTGAGTACTTATTGTGATCCTTATTTTTATGAGGTTGCAATGTCTAGGTCTGATGGAACATTTGAACATGTTGCTTGTGTTGAAACGTTTGATGAAGCGAAGCAGGTTAAGGAACGTGTGGGAAACTTAGTGTTTGAGGATGTTCCGGTTGTTTTAAATGATGGAATGATTGTGATGTCATTTACTCCTGCTATTATTCAGTTTAAAACGACGTCTTGTGGTGCGAATCATAATTTAAAAAGTCGTGCTGGTTCGAATGCTAAGCAAGATACTTATATTAATGCGTGTTATATTGATGATGCTTTTTTGCTTGATGAATCACAGGATGATTTCCAGGTTTATATGTCTGGATATGATGGATGGATTTCAAGACATGTGCTGTATGATGCACCAAGTGGTAGCGAAACGTGGGTAAATATTGTTCCTAGCAATCAGGTTCAAAACGTTTCTTATTATGAAGTGATGGGGGAGGACTTAGTTCATCATATTTCTAAGGATGTGCGTGATGAATTAGCCTCGTCATCAGTCATTATTGGGAAAGCACCTGATTTTATGGTTGAGAATCAGAAGTATTATAGTTATGATGGCAACTATTTTTATGATGATTGGACTAAGATTACAGCTGATAAGCAGTATGCTTTGAATTTGGATGATCCTTATTATAATTATTTTCAGTATCTACCTTATCGTTCAAAAACTAATTATAGCTTTGATGAGTTAAATATCTATTTAAATGAACTTGGTTATACGTTAAAACCGACTAGCTATCCTGCAAATACTAACGAAAGTCAGTTAGTTGGTGAGGGTGAAAGTTTTATTGCAGCCCAAGAAGAGTTTGGAATCAATGGTGGTCTTGAATTTTCAATGGCGCTTCATGAAAGTGGTCAAGGTCGAAGTAAGATTTCAATTGAAAAGAATAATACGTTTGGAATGAATGCAACGGATAACAATCCTTATGGAAATGCAACGATGTTCACGAGTGTACGAAATGGAGTCTATTATCACGCGCAGCGTTATATGTCTTGGGGATACACAGATGCGCTTGATGATTTTAGATATTTTGGTGCCCATGTTGGAAACAAGGCAAGTGGTATGAATGTGAAGTATGCTTCTGATCCGTATTGGGGTGAAAAAATTGCAGGTTGGTATTATCGTATGGATAAAGCGCTAGGTGGCAAAGATTATAATTACTATCAACTTGCTATTAAGCTGGATAATGAAATGATTCCAGTTTTATCGGACGACGATAAGACGGTGTACTTAACAGCCAACGGTAAAAGTAATTTACCGATTTCTAATTATCCTTTCCTAGTGTTAGAGAGAGGTGATGAATTACTGAAAATTCAAAGTGACATGGCGATTGAACCTAGTACGCAGCAAGCTTTGATTAATTCAAACTATGTATTTAAAGATAGCGCAGGATATGTGGATAGTAATGATCTTTTATTAGTGAATGAGACCACTATCAATAATCCCACTCAAATTTTGACTTATTTAAATTTAGGAATCGGTGACTCTCTTCCAATTCGTTCAGCTTTAGAAAGTTTAGGATATCATTTTGAGGCAGTTGAAATTGATTGTTCGATTGATGGGGTGATAGAAATTGGGCCAAGCTCTATCACTGCTTTGAATCCAGGACTTGTACAGGTTAGTATTTTACACGATGGAGAGATTATTAGAAGTTTTGATATTCGTGTTAGCATTCCTGTAGAATCAGTGGAAATTTTAAATCATAGCAAAGCTTTAAAAGTTGGAAAAACGATGCAGTTAGAATTCGGAGTGACACCAAGCAATGCAAGTAATCAACAGGTCATGTGGATTTCTAGTGATGATCAGGTTGCTACAGTTGATCAAAATGGATTTGTACAAGGCGTATCACCTGGGGATGTGACAATAACGTTGTTAAGTGATGATAGTGGGGTTAAGAGTGAAATCAAGATTCAAATTAAAGAATAATATATTGAAAAGCGACCAATATAAGTCCAGATAAGTTTTTCACACTTGGAAAACTTTTAACTGGACTATAGTGACACCTAAGGATCAAAAAGATTTCAGTACTGAGACTCATTTATAATAGTGAAATATATTTCTGTTTGTATATAGAATAAAAAATTATAACAAACATTAATCCCTATGGAAGATTTAAGATTTTGGCTCTGTTAGACGAAAATGTTGTTTTTAATACTTCATTCGCTTAAAGCAAAGATCACCTTTAAAAATTCTTAGTTAAAATCATTGCTATTAAGCATTTTTACCCACCAACAAAATTGTCTAACACAGCGAAGATTTTTAAAAAAATGGGGATAAAATAGAGATTAATTGGGAATCATAAAGTGGAAAACTCATTTGAGGGAGCTATGTTTATGGTCGTTATTGTATTTTTGATTTTATCTATTTTAATTTTGTTTTTATTTTTTGTGAATAAAATTCGTGTGACACAAATTAATCCATCTAATTTATTTAATTGGATGAAGTGGTATGCTTTATTTTTAGTTGTTTATTATGTTCTATCTTCTAATCAATATTATATTGATGGGATGAAGCAACCCTTTATGGATATCATTAATCTAAGTGTCTTAATCATTATTTCGTTTGGAATGATACTGTATGTTCAACAATATTGTATTGAAAAAGAACGAGAGCAAAAACTTAAAGAATTGGCAGTAGCTTATGCTTTGATGGAAAATGAACTTCGTCAAAAGGAAGCTGATTCTATTAATAAAAATTAAGAAGATAGTTTAAAACTATCTTTTTTTAGTTATATAATAAGTATTATGACAACTTGGAGGAGAAATCATGACTACAATTAAAATAGATCAACAATTAAAAGAAAAAGTTCCGGGATATTGTTTAGCGGTTATGTCATTTGAAATGACGGTTAAACCAACAGATGACGCATTAAAGAATGAAATGTTAGAGATGGAAAAAGACGTGATGAATCGATTAACTCTTGAAACGTTATTAAAAGAACCACGTATTGCTGCAGCTCGTAGTGGGTATAAGGCATTAGGTAAGGACCCATCACGTTATCGTTTATCAACTGAAGCACTTCTTCGCCGTTTAATTAAAGGAAGTGGTCTATATTTTGTAAATAATGCAGTTGATATCGGAAATGTTTTATCTGTTAAAACTCAAAGAAGTGTCGCAGTTCTTGACCTTGATAAAATTCAAGGAGATGTGCTGATTCGTATAGGAAAAGATGAGGCTTACGAAGGGATTGGCCGTGGCCAAATTAATATCGAAAATATTCCAGTCTATTGTGATGAGATAGGACCTTTTGGGACTCCGACATCTGATACGCCAAGAACTCGTATTACGGAAGAGACGAAAAAGATTTTATTATTTATTACATCGTTTAATGGAACTGATGGATTGGAAGAAGATGCGAAGTTGGCACAGGATTTATTTACTAAGTATGGCGAAATGATGAATTTATCAATGGATTTAGTGGAATAATGATACTATCTAAAGTAGACTTATGATATAATCTAGAAATGGATTTTTATTTTATAAAAAGGAAATTTTTGAATCTTAGCGAGGTGTTTTTATGGAAATGGTCAATGAAAATTCAAACTTCATTAAGACGATTATGAAAGAGGATTTAGAAAGTGGTAAACATAAAGAGATTATTACACGTTTCCCACCAGAACCAAATGGTTACTTACATATCGGACATGCGAAAGCGATTTTAACAAATTATTTATTAGCTAAAGAATTTGGCGGAAAAATGAACCTTCGTTTTGATGATACAAATCCTGTAAAAGAAGATGAAGAATATGTTCAAGGAATTATTAACGATATTAAATGGTTAGGTGTAGAGTATAACCAATTATTATTCGCTTCTGATACTTTTGATAAAATGTATGAACATGCAATCGATTTAATCAAAAAAGGTAAAGCTTACGTTGATGATCAAACTCCTGAACAAATGCGTGAAAATCGTGGAACATTAACTCAACCAGGAGTTGAATCTCCATACCGTAATCGTACAGTAGAAGAGAATCTAGAGTTATTTGAAAATATGAAAAATGGTCTTTATCCAGATGGTTCTCGTGTACTTCGTGCAAAAATTGATATGGCTTCACCTAATATGAACTTACGTGACCCTGCTTTATATCGTATTTTACATACAGAGCATCATAATACAGGTAATAAGTGGTGCATTTACCCAATGTATGACTATGCTCATCCACTTGAAGATGCATTTGAAGGAATTACTCACTCTTTATGTTCATTAGAATATGAGGATCACCGTCCACTTTATGATTGGGTAATTGAAAATTGCGAAACAGAAGCTAAACCTCGCCAAATTGAATTCGCTCGTTTAAACATGAAAAATACAATCATGTCAAAACGTTATTTAAAACAATTAGTTGATGAAGGGATTGTTTGTGGATGGGATGATCCACGTATGCCAACAGTTGCAGGACTTCGTCGTCGTGGATATACAGCAGAAGCTATTACCAACTTCATTCAAGAAGCGGGATTATCTAAAGCGGTTAGTACAATTGATCCACAAATGTTAGAACACTTCATCCGTGAAGATTTAAAATTAAAAGCGCCTCGTACAATGGCAGTGTTAAAACCTTTAAAAGTTGTAATTACAAACTATCCAGAAGGACAAGTTGAATATCTAGACGCTGAGATTAATCCAGAAGTTCCTGAAATGGGAATGCGTAAAATTCCATTCTCTCGTGAAATTTATATTGAACAAGAAGACTTCATGGAAAATCCAGTTCCTAAATACTTCCGTTTATTCCCTGGAAATGAGGTTCGTTTAAAACACGCTTACTTCATCAAGTGTACAGATGTGATTAAAGACGAAGAAGGTAATATCACTGAAATTCATGCGACATATGATCCAGAAACAAAATCAGGATCAGGATTCACAGGACGTAAAGTAAAAGGAACAATTCACTGGGTAGATGCAACACACAACATCCCAGCAGACTTCCATTTATACGAACCATTATTAATCGAAAATGAAGAAACAGAAGGATTACCATTCTTAGAGCGCATCAATAAAAACTCTGAAAAAATCGTACAAGGATTCGTAGAAGAAAACATGAAAGATGTAAAAGGACACGACAAATTCCAATTCTTCCGCCATGGATACTTCAACGTGGATCCAATCCGCACAAAAGACGGAAAACTATCATTCAACCGAATCGTATCATTAAAATCAAGTTTTAAATTATAAAGCTGTGGCAGTGGACTTACCGCCTGTAATTAAGCTTTTTATATAGAAAACACGCTCTACATGAGCGTGTTTTCTTTTAGACGAAGTCTCTATTGTTGGACAGGTATCGAAGCCCACAGCTAAGTTTATATAAGGCCACGTTCATTGAACGTGGTTTTTTTTCTAAAGTGCTTAATCACTGATGGGGAGGGCCCATTATGTGAAGTATTAATCTTTATCTTTAATGATGTGTATGAAAAACACAGAGGGTGAATAAAACTGTAGAGGTTCCTCAATGATTGTCGAAGATAATCTACTACTTAATGGTCAGGGGAATTAGCATTTGGTCGAGGTCTAAAATCTTAGAATTCGTGTCGTCAATTCTAAGATTTGCATTATTCTAGTTGAGCTTTTTTATTAGGGGGGAAGTTTATAGGAAATACGAGTTTTAAAAGTTAAGATCACGTATAAAATAAGTGTTTTTTTAAAATTTAAATAAGTATAAATTTATCAATGTTTGGATGTGAATCTAATTTATCAAAAGTTGAATAAGGAATCTGAAATAACTGTAAAATAATAAATATGTCTCTTTTCTAAATTTATTCTCAAAAAATGGCTGAACTTGAACATTTGTTTGTTTAATTTGATAGCTAAAATTGTTATAATAAAACAGAATGTCTTTAAATATGAAATAATTGAAATTTTTATATATAAGACTAAATAATTTTTAGAAGGTTAAAAAATTTTTACTTCTGCTTACTAACGGAGGATCATTCTTTGATGTAGGGAATTTATTCCTAGCAGTTGGGGAATGTGTTATCACACACTTAAATCCCTTAGACTATAGGACGTCTTACTATGAAAGCTAAGACTGAGTATAAAAATGTTAAAAAATTATATGTTTGAATATAGAGGTGAAATGATGAATCATTTATTACAGAATATGAATCCACAGCAAAAACAGGCAATTGAGACAACTGAAGGTCCATTACTTGTTATGGCAGGAGCTGGTTCAGGAAAGACACGTGTTTTAACGCATCGTATTGCTTATTTAATGTCTGAAAAATTAGTAGCTCCGTATAATATTTTAGCAATTACGTTTACGAATAAAGCTGCACGTGAAATGAAAGAGCGTGTGGAAAAACTAATTGGTGATCGTGGAAAAGATGTTTGGATTTCAACATTCCACTCGATGTGTGTACGTATTTTACGTCGCGATATCGATTTAATTGGATATGATTTAAACTTTGGAATTTTAGATGATACAGATCAATTAAGTGTCATTAAAACAGTTATGGAAGAATTAAACTTAGATCCAAAACGCCAGTCGCCTAAATACTTTTTAAATCAAATTAGTAATGCGAAGAATGAACTAAAAACACCTCGTGATTTACGTAAGGAATTTGAAAATGAAGATGTTATTCGTGTTTATGAAAAATATCAACAAGTATTATTTAAAAATAACCGTGTTGACTTTGATGATTTATTAATGTTAACTGTTCATTTATTTGAAAGAGAGCCTGAAGTTTTAGCATTCTATCAAAACAAATTCCAATATATCCATATCGATGAGTATCAAGATACAAATAATGCTCAATATACCATCGTTAAGATGTTAGCTAAAAAGTTTAGAAATATTTGCGTTGTAGGAGACTCTGATCAGTCAATTTATAGTTGGCGTGGAGCGAATATTGAAAATATTTTATCATTTGAACATGATTATCCTGATGCAACAGTTGTTCTACTTGAGCAAAACTATCGTTCAAAACAAATGATTTTAAACGCAGCTAATGATGTTATTAAAAATAATAGTGGACGTCGTGATAAAAAATTATGGTCTGATCGTGGTGTTGGTGATGTTATTGAATATTACCGTGCAACAGATGGTGATGTAGAAGCGACTTATGTAGCAGACAAAATCTCTTATATGCACCGAGATGCACATGAATACCATGAGTTTGCTGTATTATATCGAACAAACTCTCAATCACGTGCGATTGAACAGGCGCTACTTCGTCAAAATATTCCTTATCGTTTAGTTGGTGGACAAAGTTTCTTCAAACGTAAAGAGATTAAAGATTTAATGGCCTATCTGCGATTAATTTTAAATCCTGATGATGATTTATCATTTGCACGCGTCGTTAATGAACCAAAGCGTGGAATTGGGGCAACGTCTGTGGATAAACTTAAAGTTTTTGCAGCTGAGTCTGAACTATCATGTATGGCAAGTATCCAAGATGCAACAGGTGTTATTCCTAAAGCAACATTAAATAAAATGATGGATTTTAAAACAATGATTTATATGATGCGTATGGAAATGGACACGTATTCAATGGTTGAATTAATTGATATGGTTCTTGAGCGTACAGGTTATTTACAAATGTTAAAAGATGAAAAAACAATTGAAGCAGATAGCCGTATTGATAACTTAGAAGAGTTTAAATCGATGGCAGGTCACTTTGAGGAGCAAGAATTAGATTTAATTTTAGCCGAAGAAGAAAGTGAAGAACGTGCTGAAGATTTACCAACATCAGTTAAATTAACGATTTTATTAAATGATTTAATGTTACAAACGGATGTTGAAACGGAAGAAGAATCAAATGAATCAAAAGTAACACTTATGACCATTCATGCTGCAAAGGGTCTTGAGTTCCCTGTTGTTTTCCTTTGCGGATTTGAAGATGGCGTCTTCCCACTACGTTCTGCGATTGAAGAAGGGGCCGATGAATTAGAGGAGGAGCGTCGATTAGCTTATGTGGCGATTACGCGTGCGGAAGATATTTTAATTATTACAAACGCACAAAGTCGCTATCAGTATGGAAATCGTACAGCGAATCCAGAGTCAATGTTTATTCGTGAAATTAGTGAAGAGTATTTAAATAAAACAGGCGTTCAATCACGCCCACGTCCTTCATTTAGTTTAAGTGAAGTATTAGAGCCTAAAAAAGAAGAGCCGAAGCGTAACATTAAAACTATTAGCTTAAACAATAATGCCTCTTGGAATAGTGGCGATAAAGTGGAACATGAATCATTCGGTGAAGGCGTTGTCGTAGGAGTTAAAGGAGAAGTCGTTTCAATTGCTTTTAGTGCTCCGCACGGCATTAAAAAGTTGATGGGATCACATCCTGCTTTGAAAAAACGTTCTTAATGAGTCATGATTAAACATATAAAGAAGAGTAAATATGAGTAACGGAGGATTAGTCATGGAAAAACTTCGAATTGAAGAGTTAACAAAACTTTTAACACAGTATAACCATGAATATTATGTATTAGATAAACCGAGTGTTAGCGATCGTGAATACGATCGTTTAATGCAGGAATTAATGGAACTTGAAGAAAAGCATCCTGAACTTAAGTCTAATACCTCTCCAACGGTTCGTGTTGGAGGAAAGGTTCTAGAAGGATTTAATAAAATTGAACATGAAAAACCGATGTTATCTCTTTCAAATGCTTTTAATGAGGATGACTTACGTGATTTTGATACACGAGTTAAAAAAGTATCGCCAAAAGCAACATATGTTTGTGAATTGAAAATCGATGGATTAGCCGTGACGCTACATTATAATAATGGAGCCTTTGTTAAAGGGGCAACACGTGGGGATGGGGTCATTGGAGAGGATATTTCGGAAAACTTAAAAACAATCAAAACAATTCCTCTTCATATCAATAATAATCAACCGCTTGAAGTACGTGGTGAAGTTTATATGTCAAAAGCGACGCTTGAGAAGTTAAATGAAGAACGTGCTGCTAAAGGAGAAGAGTTATTTGCAAATCCTCGTAATGCAGCCGCAGGTTCGCTTCGTCAATTAGATTCACGTATTGCGGCAAAACGAAACTTAGCAATGTTTTGTTACGCGGTTCCGAGTGCGGCTGATTTAGGTTGTACAACACATGAGGAGAGCTTACAAAAAATTTCTGAACTTGGTTTTAATGTAAATCCAAATCGTCAAGTCTGCGAAAATATTGATGAAGTCTTAGAGTACATTAACCGTTGGACAAATGCGCGTTTTGATTTACCATATGAAATTGATGGAATTGTAATTAAAGTGAATCAATTACAGGAACAAGATAAGTTAGGAAACACAGTGAAGAGTCCACGTTGGGCGATTGCCTATAAGTTCCCAGCTGAAGAAGTTGAAACCATTTTAACGGATATTATATTTACGGTTGGTCGTACAGGAATGGTAACGCCTAATGCTGTGTTAGAACCGGTTCGTGTAGCGGGAACTCGAGTTTCTCGTGCAACGTTACATAATGAAGATTATGTGACATCACGAGATATACGTATTAATGACCGTGTCATTATTCGAAAAGCAGGAGAAATTATTCCTGAGGTTGTAAAGCCAGTCATTGATGCGCGTAATGGCGATGAAATACCATTTGAAATGATTTCAACTTGTCCACGTTGTTCTAGTGAATTAGTTCGTGAAGCAGGTGAAGCGGATTATTATTGTTTAAATATTGATTGTCCTGCGCGAATTGTTGAAAGTTTAAGTCATTTTGTTTCTCGTGATGCGATGAATATTGATGGACTTGGAATCAAAGTAGTCGAGCAGTTATTTGAACATAAATTAATTGAAAATGTTGCAGACATTTATCGCCTAACAAAAGAGCAATTATTGCCTCTTGAACGTATGGGAGATAAAAAAGCAACGAATCTATTAAATGCAATTGAAGCAAGTAAAGAAAATAGTTTAGAGAAATTATTATTTGGACTTGGAATTCGTCATGTTGGAAGTAAGACAGCTAAGGTTCTAGCAACTCAGTTTGAAAATATGGATTCGTTAATGGACGCAAAATTTGATGACTTTAAAGTAGTAGCAGAGGTCGGAGATGTTATTGCAAATAGTATCGTTCATTATTTCTCTCAAACGGCTAATGTTGAATTAATTGATCAGTTAAAAGAACTAGGATTAAATATGTCATATAAAGGGGCCCGTTTAGCTGATGCTAATACAGAGCACGTATTCTTTGGGAAAACAGTCGTATTAACTGGAACACTTGAAACGTTATCGAGAAAAGAAGCAGGCATTAAATTAGAATCGCTTGGGGCGAAAGTTTCAGGAAGTATTAGTTCTAATACAGACTATTTAATCGCTGGAGCAAAAAGTGGTTCTAAATTAACCAAAGCGCAGCAATTAGGCGTGACAGTATTAGATGAAGCAACGTTTTTATCGATGATGAATGAGTAGGAGGGGCTAAAAATGAAAAAAATTTATTTAAGATTTTTAAGTGTTTTTGTACTTAGTATACTATTAGTTGCCTGTTCAAAACCTCCAGTTCCAGCAGTACAAGAGGAGAATATTTCGCAAGTGGCTCCAACCAAACAAACATTATCTAATGATGCGACAGAACAGTACTATCGTACGATTATTCCATATGTTTCAAGTCCAACTCGTGGATTAGTTTACTCTTATTTAGCTAATAAATATGATATTGAAGAGATGGAGCTTTCGTTAATGCGTTATTCTCAGTCTTATTTCAATACGAATGAAGTTTATTTCCAAGAGGGACAGTATTTAACAAAACCTGTTGTGAAACAAATGTTAGCAAAGAAAAAAACGCAAGCAGAGTTAGAGCAAGCGTTAGCTGAAGATGATGAATATGTTGATTTAGGCTTAAATCCTTCAACTGATGAGACAATTGAAATTAATGGTCTGACCATAAATCCTGTTTATTTATCATATTTACTAGAACAAGATTATGTTGTACTCGAGGGTGATCAAACAACGTTAAAAGGTGTTTCAATTGGACTGGCGTTAAATCCTTATCAAACATGGAAAAATGAAGAATTAGGATATACACAAACCGTTGTCCTAGAAGAAGAAGAACTAATTGCAAAAGGAAAAGAGATTGCTCAACATGCCATTGATATTTTGAGAACTCAAGAAGGTTTTGAAAATGTTGATATCATGGTCGGATTGTATGTTCTACAAGAACAAAGTGCAGTCGTTCCAGGGCGTATGGTAGCTAAAACATTAGTTTCATCAGGCTCAAGTAAAATTAAAAACTGGGATAGTGTTAATGAACAATACTATTTATTACCAGATAGTAAAATTCAAGAAATTGATTATGAATTATCTGAACAGTTTGTCAAGTTCAAAGATACAATCAAAGAATATTATCCTCACTATTATGGAGTAATCGGAGTCGCTCATTATGTTGATAATAAGCTAGATAATTTAGAGATTACTGTCAATATTGATTTTTATGGATTAGCTGAAAAGCTATCATTCCATCAGTTGTTAGCACAGTTAATGAATGAGACATTCTCTAATTATTATGATATTACAGTCGTAGTGCGTTCAACTGAAGAAATTTTCGGAATTTTAACCCGTAATGCTAATGAAAAAGATATAGACGTAAATTTAATTAATTGGGAGTAAGAAGATCTAACAGAAGAATGTATACTAATTCATAAAATGAGAATTTTATTTTTATTTCTATTAGAGAGATTGAGTAAATGAAATAGAGGGATGAAATGAAACGATTAATTTGGCGCTTGACTATGACTTTTTGGGCTTTGTTCGTCGTCGTAGTTTGTGCTTTTTGTGTCAATTTTTATTTAAATTATGAAAAAAGTTATTCACAGAAATTATTAGAAATCGATCGTAACTTAAATACTATTGGTGAGGAAATTAATGATACCTTAACCAAATATACGAATTTAACATTGTCAGTTGGAAGTGTAATTGAGGGGTTTTATGAGAGTTCGTATCAGGTATATCAAACTTTGCCAGATTATCAGATTAATATGATCTTGCAAGAAATAGAAGAATCTAATACAAAAATTTTAACAGACGATAACGTGTTAAGATTAGCTTATCTCCAAACCTTTAAACAGTTGGATATTATTTTGTCAGATTTACAGGAAATGTATATGGAACAATATAATCTTTGCGATTTTGAATTAGTACCTTATTCTAATTCATATCAATTAGAAGATGAGTTAAAGACGATTGATTATATAGATAAAATAGAGTTGACAAATGGTGTGACTATATTAGAGATTGACAAGGATAATCAACGTCTTGGAAGGACTTATAAAGAAATCCACTACAAGGGAAATCCTATTGGATATATCATGTTAGAGTATTTGGCTCATTATGTAGATATTCCGCTAATTTCGACAATGGATAATATTATTTATTACATCGGAAATAATGTTTATATTCAAAGTGATAGTGCTGATTTAGAGATGGTTGAAGAGTTATCTACCGATAATATCGAGCTAGTTATCAGAGAGTTAACAAATAAGGGGTATTATGTGAGTCGCTTTAGTCCAGCAGATGAAATTGTTAAAATGGTTCATTTTTATTCAACAGCTGAACTACAGGAAATGGTATTAAGTCAAACGATTAGTTTATTTGAGTTTAGTACTATTTTATTGATTATTTCATTCTTATTTGTATCCTATTTACTTTTTATCGTGATCATTAGACCTTGTTATTTATTAGTTGACTATGTAAGACGATGTGGAGAAGGAGATTATACAATTCCACCTGGTATTAACTCGAGTTGGCGTTTTTCATTTGTAAGAATTAGAAATGCTTATTTAGAGAATGAACGTTTATTAGCCGTAAAAGATAATCAAAGTCAGGAACTTGAGTATGCTTGGAAAAAAGCATTAGTTGCTAATCAGGCTAAGACACATTTCTTAGCAAAAGTATCACATGAATTGAAAACACCATTAAATGCGATAAAAGGATATATTCAGTTATTAAAATTAAGTATTGATAATCCAAAACAGTTAAGACAAATTGAAATAATTGATCATTCAAGTGATTTATTATTAAAACAAGTCGATGAATTATTAGACTTCTCTGTAATAGAGGATGGAAAGGTGAAATTAGAAATTGATACAATCGACTTATTCCACACGGCACATGTGATTGAAGAATTATTTATTATTAATACGAGTAAGAAAAGTCTTGATTATGTCGTAAATATCGATGAACAAATTCCTTCTGTTTTATATGGTGATGAAGCAAGGATTAAACAAATTATTATTAATTTGATGTCAAATGCTTTAAAATTCACAGAGCATGGCAAAATAGAAGTTAGTTTTGATTTAGATTATCAAACAGAAAATGAAGTTTACTTGAGTATACGAGTTAAAGATACTGGGAAAGGAATTGCTGAAAATAAGTTAAATTCTATTTTTGATTCCTTTACACAAGAAAATAACTCTATTTCTAGACAGTTTGGTGGTACAGGGCTTGGATTAAGTATTTCAAAACGATTAGCTGAAGTAATGGGAGGGAATCTGATTGTAGAGAGTAAAGTGAATGTTGGTTCAACATTTACACTGTTTTTACCTTTATCAAAAATTCCAATCATTATCGAAGATTAAATGCTGAATATGGTTTTAAAAATTATGAAAAACATTTTTGTTTAGATATAGAAAGAATGAGGTGAATCTCATCATGAATGATAAAATTATCGTAAAAGGTGCTAGAGAACAAAACTTGAAAAATATAGATGTTGAAATTCCACGTAATCAGTTAGTTGTTTTAACTGGTTTATCAGGTTCTGGTAAATCATCACTTGCCTTTGAAACGATTTACGCAGAAGGTCAACGCCGATATGTGGAAAGTTTATCGGCTTATGCCCGTCAGTTTTTAGGCAATATGGAAAAGCCAGATGTAGACTCTATTGAGGGATTATCTCCAGCTATTTCGATTGATCAAAAAACAACAAATCGTAATCCTCGTTCAACAGTAGGAACAGTTACAGAAATTTATGATTATTTGCGCCTACTATTTGCTCGTATTGGAAAACCTGTGTGTCCCGTTCATGGTGTAGAAATTAAAGCTCAATCAGTTGAACAAATGGTTGATCGTCTATATGAATACCCAGAACGTACAAGAATGCAAATTTTAGCTCCCATGATTGTAGGTAAAAAAGGAACACATGTTAAAGTGTTTGAACAGTTAAAAAAAGATGGTTATGTTCGCGTCCGTGTTGATGGTGAAATGAGAGATTTAGATGATGAAATCGAGTTAAATAAAAATAAAAAGCACACAATTGAAGTCGTTGTTGATCGTATTGCAATAAAACCAGATTCAAGTGCTCGTTTGGCAGATTCATTAGAGACTGCTTTAAAACTTGGAGCAGGAAAAGTATTAATCGATGTGATAGGAGAAGAAGAGTTAGTATTTAGTGAACACTTTTCTTGTCCTTATTGTGATTTCTCTGTTGGTGAATTAGAGCCTCGTATGTTTTCATTTAACTCCCCATTTGGAGCATGTCCAGAATGTAGTGGTCTTGGTGTTCAGAAAAAAATTGATGTG
This sequence comes from Turicibacter sanguinis, assembly GCF_013046825.1. Taxonomy (NCBI): domain Bacteria; kingdom Bacillati; phylum Bacillota; class Erysipelotrichia; order Erysipelotrichales; family Turicibacteraceae; genus Turicibacter; species Turicibacter sanguinis. The sequence goes on from NZ_CP053187.1 coordinate 1,414,805, forward strand.
GACTTATTAATTCCAGATCCAAAATTATCAATCGCACAAGGTGCTATTCGAGGATGGGAAAAGGAAGAAAATTATGCCCGTAAAATGCTAGATAACGTTTGTCGCCATTATGGAATTGATTTGGATAAACCATTCGAAGAGTTAACAGATAAAGAAAAACAAATTATTTTATATGGAACGACAGAACCGATTCATTTTTTATTAGAATCTGAGAGTGGGATAAAGCAAGAAAAATTTGATACTTATGAAGGTGTTGTTAATAATCTAGAACGTCGCTATATGGAAACTAATTCATCATTTATGCGCGAATGGATTGAAGGCTTTATGTCTGAATTAAAATGTAAAAAGTGTCAGGGTAAACGTTTATCGCAGCAAGCTTTATCTGTTTTAATTGATGGAAAAAATATTAATGATTTTACTGATCTTTCAATTCAAGAAGCATTAGATTTTATTGAAAACTTAAATTTAAATGATAAAGATAGATTAATTGCAAATTTAATTTTGAAAGAGATTACAGAACGATTAAGCTTTTTAGTTAATGTTGGATTAGATTATTTAACATTAAGTCGTTCAGCAGGATCATTATCAGGAGGAGAAGCACAACGTATTCGTTTGGCAACGCAAATTGGTTCACGTTTATCAGGTGTTTTATACGTGTTAGATGAACCTTCAATCGGATTACATCAGCGTGATAATGACCGTTTAATTGAAACATTAAAATCGATGCGAGATTTGGGAAATACGTTAATTGTGGTTGAACATGACGAAGATACAATGATGGCATGCGATTATTTAATCGATATTGGTCCTGGTGCAGGGATTCATGGTGGAGAGATTGTAGCCGCAGGTACCCCTGATGAAGTGATGAAGAATGATAAATCTATTACAGGACAATACTTAAGTGGAAAGAAACAGATTTTCCTTCCAAAAGAACGTCGAAAAGGAAATGGGAATTTTATTGAAGTCAAAGGTGCTTCTGAAAATAATTTAAAAAATATTAACCTTTCAATTCCAATGGGTGTTATGAATGTTGTAACTGGAGTATCAGGGTCGGGGAAATCAACGTTAATTAATGATATCTTATATAAATCAATTGCGACAAAATTATATCGTATGAAAGATAAGCCTGGCGCTCATAAAGAGATAAAAGGACTCGAATTTATTGAAAAAATTATTGATATTGATCAATCTCCTATTGGGAGAACGCCACGTTCTAATCCAGCAACGTATACGGGTGTGTTTGATGATATTCGAGATTTATTTGCGGCAACAAATGAAGCAAAAGTTCGAGGTTATCAAAAAGGACGTTTCTCTTTTAATGTGAAAGGTGGCCGTTGTGAAGCCTGTCGTGGCGATGGTTTACTAAAAATTGAGATGCACTTCTTGCCAGATGTTTATGTTCCTTGTGAAGTTTGTCATGGTAAACGATATAATCGTGAAACTTTGAGTGTCACGTATCGAGGGAAAAATATTGCCGATGTTTTAGAGATGACAGTCGAAGATGCGTATCATTTCTTTGAACATCATCCCAAAATTGCTCGTAAATTGAAAACCTTATGCGATGTTGGATTAGGATATTTACAATTAGGACAACCAGCCTCTACTTTATCAGGAGGAGAAGCACAACGTGTTAAATTAGCATCAGAGCTTCATCGTCGTATAACAGATAAAACGGTATATATATTGGATGAACCAACAACCGGATTACATGTAGATGATGTCAGACGATTATTAAAGGTTCTTGAGAGAATGGTTGATGAAGGAGCTACTATTGTTATTATTGAACATAATTTAGATGTGATTAAGATGGCAGATTATATTATTGATTTAGGTCCTGAAGGTGGTAATCGTGGAGGAACGATTGTTGCTAAAGGAACGCCAGAAGAAGTTGCTAATGTAGAGGGGTCTTATACCGGTAAGTATTTGAAAAAAGTTTTAGAGCGAGATCGTCTAAGACAAAATAGATAGAAAATAAAAGAGAGCTTTTTCTTAAGGAAGAGGCTCTCTTTGTTTTTTTAATTCATCTTAAAACGGTCGATAATGCGCATTTCAGACAAAGTGTTCTAGAAAAATCAGGAAAATCATCGAAAAACGAACGAAATGTGTCCGAATCACTATACTTTTATGTTCTTTTTGTATAAAAAATGTATTAAACAAGAATTAGAAGCGGTGATAGTGTTGACCTTTTTTTTGACCTCGTGCTATGATAGGCGAGTCGTAAGCTCACGCTAGAAAGATTACTTGCTTGTTTATCGGACGTAAAGAAGGAGGTGAACTGTTGCTAAAATGAGCTTGGTGAATGATTATTCACTATAGTGTTTTAGGCAACAGGCGCATGAGATGAAACGAGACCTAATTGCATTTATTACAGCTTTATGCGTAATAGTGGTTGGTATCTACGCCGTCATGCAATCCAACTTGAAGGAAGTAAACATCAATGATAATGGAGAGCTAAGTACATTCACAACATATCAGCAAACCGTGGATGAGTTCTTAAAGGAACAAAAAATCAGAGTTGGAAATTTTGATGATATGAACGTGAGTTTTGATGATCGCGTTTATGATGGTATGGAAATTGATATTACAAGAGCACAACCTGTCGTAATTAACGATGGGGGAATTAAAACTCTTGTTATGACAACGGAACCGACTGTCGATGATGTATTAAAAGCTCGTAGTATCGAGCTAAGTACAAATGATGAAATTTCAGTTGCCAGAACTTCTCATGTAGAAGGTGATATGGAAATTGAAATTACCCGTGTTGAAAAAGAGTATGAATCTGTTTATGAAGAAATAAATTTAGATACTGAATATGTTTACACGGATGAACTTCCTAGTAATGAACAGGAAGTTTGGAATGAAGGAAGTCCAAAAGTAGTTGAGCACGTCTACGAAAAAGTTTATAAAAACGGAGATCACGTTGAACAAACTAAAGTAGCGACTAATGTAGTTGATGAAGGTCAACCACGCACAATTGCTGTTGGAACTGGAGCCATTACTTCATTTGTTGCCAATATGACAGCATATGATGTTCAAAGTGCTGGTGGAGGTTCACGAGTAGCATGTAAGCCGTATACGGATGTTAGTAATACGATTTACTATAATGATAGTGAATACGGACAACTTCGTATCGTAGCCGCAGGGAAAGATTATCCTTGTGGAACAATTGTTGACATTGATGGAATCGGAAAAGCAATCGTTCTTGACCGAGGAAGTGCTATCACTGGAAATGATTTAGATTTATTGGTCAATACCAACGCATGGGATTTTGGCCGCAAATACAAACAAACTAAAGTCCTCAGATTGGGCTGGTAATCTTTCATTTACGAGGCGTTATAGCCACTTAACAATTTTAATTGCTTGTAGAGGGATGGACAGTTAGTGAAAGTTCTTACGACAATCAATATCAAGGTCATTAGCTGAAGCATTAAAATGGTCATAACGTGACGCGTAAATATTCAAGAGTCTTCTAGATTTAACATGATTGTTAAAGCTAGAAGGCTTTTTTATTATATTAAAAGCCCTAGAAACAAATTGACATGAATTGCTAAAAGTGTTGTGATACGTTTGAGTTATGATACAATAATATTGACTAGACTTTGGAGGGAGTAGAATGAATCGGAAAGAAAATCTTAATCAGTCTGATCGAGAAGTTATTGATGAAAATAAAGTAATTGAAAATCTCTTAAATGGGGATGCTAAAAATGAAAAAAAACAATCGGGTAAAAATCGTTCAGGTACCGAAGTCATATATTCAAAACAAGTTGGGTGCTTTGATTTAAAGTCTATTTTAATTAATTTAATGATTTATACGATTGTTTTAATGGTGACAAGTGGATGGTTAGGTGGATTTTATTTAGGTAGCTTTTTAGATGCCTGTAACGCAGCCATTATAATGTCTATCTTAAATATAATCTTAAAACCTATCTTAGTCCTTTTAACGCTCCCATTAACCATTATGACTTTTGGATTATTCTATGTTTTTGTTAATGGATTTCTGTTAGTTATAGCTGATTATTTAATGGGACCAAGTTTTGAGATTACATCATTTGGTGTTGCTGTATTAGCTTCTATTTTCATTTCATTATTAAGGATGGCAATTAACCATTACTTTTTAAAAGAAGATACAATAAAAGTGAAATTGTAATCAAAACTAAAGATAAGTCGTTTTCTAAACGATAGCTCATAAAGATGAATAAAATTCATTAAAATTATTTGGTGGTGATAGGATGAATGTCGTAACAGTTGCAGATTTAGTTCAAGAATTAAAATTAGAAGTAATCACGAAAGAGATTTCATTAGATCGTAAAATTACAGAACAAATGATTTCACGTCCTGGAATGGAGCTTGCGGGTGTTATAGAATATTTTAGAGACAGTGCAAAACGCCGTGTTCAAATTATTGGAACAAAAGAATGGTTATATCTTCAAACATTAGATTCACAAACTCGAAAAGAAAGAGCTCGTGTTTTATTCACAGAAGATACCCCAGTTATTATTTTCTCTAAAAACTTTGAAATTCCAGAAGAAATGATGGAGTTAGCAAATGAAACGCAAGTGCCGATGTTAAGAAGTCAAAAAGAAACAACTGTTTTATTTACATCAATTTCAAATTATTTAGAGGAAGCTTTATCTCCAATTGAATCAGTACATGGGGTACTTGTTGACGTCAATGGGATTGGAGTTTTAATTACCGGAAAAAGTAGTATCGGGAAAAGTGAGACAGCTTTAGAATTAATTCACCGTGGTCATCAATTGATTGCCGATGATCGAGTAGATATTTATGAAAAAGAACCAGGATTAGTTGTAGGACGAGCGCCAGAATTATTACAACAATTTATTGAAGTTCGTGGGATTGGGATTATCAACGTGGTTGAAATGTTTGGTGCCCGTGCGTATCGTCATAAAAAACGCGTGACATTAATGATCGAATTAGAAGATTGGAATAATGAAAAAATTTATAATCGAATTGGATTATCAGATGAAACGACTCGATTATTCAATACAGACATTACGAAAATTACAATTCCTGTTCGTCCAGGACGTAGTATTGCCTCTTTAATTGAAGTAGCTGCGATGAACCATCGATTAAAAGTTATGGGGTATAACGCAGCAGAAGCTTTCACAAATCAATTAAATAGCTATATTCAAAATAAAAATAATCAATAAATGATTTAGAGGTGAGGACGTGCAGCCTCACTTTTCATGTAATAAGGAGGATAATATGGATCACTCAGCAATTGAACCGTTAAATCGTGTATTTTTACAATTGGGGCCCATTACTATTTATTGGTATGCAGTTTTGATTATGTCAGGGGTCGCAATCGGACTTTATCTTGCCATTCGTGAAGGGAAACGTATGGGGATTAAACCAGAATTCTTTTATGATTTAGTGACATTTGGCTTACCAATCGCTATTATTGGAGCTCGTATTTATTACGTCGCTTTTTCTTGGGATTATTACTCTGTCCATCCTGAGGATATTATTAAAATTTGGCAGGGAGGGATTGCAATTCATGGTGCAATTATAGCATCTGTTATTTTTGGATACTTCTTCTGTAAACGAAAAAATATTTCACTGTGGCTTATCACAGATATTGCAGCTGTCAGTTTCTTTATTGCTCAAGCGATTGGACGTTGGGGGAATTTTATGAATCAAGAGGCGCATGGTGGAGTTGTTCCAGGTGCAACACTTGATGCTCAACGAGAATTTTTGCATTCATTATTCATCCCAGATTTTGTGATCAATAATATGTATATTAACGGGGCATATTATCATCCAACTTTCCTATATGAATCACTTTGGAATGTGATTGGATTTTTAATTGCAATCTTTATCTTACGAAAACTAAGTAAATTATTAGTTGGAGAAATTGCAGCCTTTTATGCTATTTGGTATTCAATTGGTCGTTACTTTGTTGAAGGAATGAGAACGGATAGTTTGATGTTAACGGATACGATTCGTATGGCTCAATTTATTTCAATCATCACAGTTATAGCTGTTTTAATTGTTGTTGTTGCAAGACGTGTAATGAAAAAGAATTTGGTCACATATCGTAGTTTCTATTTAAAAAACTAAAAGGAGTCTAGACTCATGATTAAAGCTGTATTATTTGATTTAGATGGAACTCTATTAAATACAAATGATTTAATCATTAAATCATTTACAGACACATTTAAACACTATTATCCGAACCGTGAATTCACATATGAAGAAATTATCGACTGTATTGGTCCAACACTCGAACAAACAGCGATGAAATATTATCCACAAAACATTTCGGAAATGGTTGAGATGTATCGTCATCATTATGTGTTAAATCATGATGGATTAATTAAAATCTATCCTGGAATCGAAGAAATGCTTAAAGCTTTAAAAGCTTTAGGATTAAGATTAGTCATCGTCACATCTAAAAAACGTGATATGACGTTAAAGGCAATGAAACATACAAATATTTTAGATTATTTTGATTATATTATTTCATCAGATGAAGTCACGCAACCTAAACCCCATCAAGAACCGATTGAATTAGCATTAAAAAAGCTAAATCTTTTAAAAGATGAAGTTATAATGGTGGGTGACAATTCACACGATATTGAGTGTGCAAATCATGCATCAGTCAAAAGTATTGCAGTCGGTTGGGCATTAAAAGGTGCAGATTATTTGCGAGGGTTTAATCCGACTTATATAATTAATACTGCTGATGAACTAGTAGAAATTATTAAAAAGGAAGGTGTTCAATAATGGAAAAAGTATATGATGTTGCGATTATCGGAGCAGGGCCTGCTGGAATGACAGCTGCAATTTATGCAGCACGTGCGAGTCTTTCTGTTGTTATGATCGAACGCGGAGCTCCAGGTGGACAAATGGTTAATACATTCGAAATTGAAAATTATACAGGATTTGAAAAGATTTCTGGGCCTGATTTATCAATGAAAATGTTTGAACATTCTCAAGCAGCAGGAGCTGAATATGCATATGGTTACGTTGAAAATGTAACAATTGCGGAGGATGGAACAAAAGTTATCGATTGTGGAGATCATAAAGTTTACGCTAAAACAATTATCGTAGCAACAGGAACCAAACACCGTTTATTAAATGTACCAGGTGAACAACAATTATCAGGACGTGGAATTTCATGGTGTGCTGTTTGTGATGGAGCATTCTTTAAAGGGAAAAAAGTTGCAGTTATCGGTGGTGGAGATTCTGCAATCGAAGAAGCTATCTATTTAGCTGGATTAGTTGAGAAAGTAACGGTTATTCATCGTCGTGATGAATTACGTGCTCAAAAAATTCTTCAGCAACGTGCTTTTGCTGATGAAAAAATCGAATTTGTTTGGGATTCAACAGTAGAATCATTTGAAGAAGCTGATGGAAAATTAGGTGCCGTAAAAGTTAAAAATGTGAAAACAGGTGAAGTATCAACAGTTGAGGTAGCGGGAGCATTCATCTATATCGGATTAGATCCAATTACGGAGATGGTAAAAGATCTAGGAATTACAGATGAATCAGGGTATGTAGTCGTTGATCACGCCATGATGACGAAGATTCCAGGTGTCTTTGCAGCGGGAGATGTTATTAGTAAAGAATTACGCCAAGTTGTCACAGCAGTTAACGATGGAGCAATCGCTGCACAATCTGCCTTTAAATACATTGAAACAAATTTACGTTAATTAACGAATGAACTCTCGTTTCGTTTAATATATTTAAAAAGAAAACTTTAATTAAGTTTTCTTTTTTTATGCAATTGAAAGGATGAGAGAGATGGATTTACTTATGGATGCTTTCTTGGATACGGCTAAAGTTTGGCCACTTTTGTATATAGTGTACGCTATATTTGAATGGGTGGAACATAAGCAAATAAATTTATGTGCAAAGAAAGAATTAGGTCCAATCGCTGGAGCTTTAAGTGGATGTATTCCACAGTGTGGGGCATCGATTGCAGCATCGTCTTTATACTCAGGACGTGTGATTACATTAGGAACTTTGCTAGCAGTTTTTATCGCCACATCGGATGAGGCGATTCCATTGATGTTTACTCATGTTAATCAGTGGAAAATGATTGCGTTATTAGTCATAATAAAAGTGATTTATGCAAGTTTTGTTGGAATTCTAATTGATTTATTATGGAGAGGAGAAAGATCAGAATTATCCACAGTTTCTAGATACGAGTATCAAAAGGAGAAATCAATTTTTATAGAGGCATTTGAACGTTCAGTGAAGGTGCTAGTCTTTTTATTTATCATGACGTTTTTGATTAACTTGGTTATTTCCTGGATTGGAGAAGACACATTGGCACGGGTATTAATGACAACCTCTTATAGACAACCTTTTTTAGCAGCGCTCATCGGATTAATTCCTAACTGTGCAGCATCTGTTTTATTAACTGATCTTTATTTAAAAGGCATGATTACCTTTGGTTCTTTGTTAGCAGGACTTTGTACAGGTGTGGGGGCAGGATTGTTAACCTTATTTAAAATGAATAAGTTACTTAAAGAAAATTTAGTGATTATTGGATTACTTTACTTTTTTGGAGTTCTCATCGGATTGACTTTCCATATACTGATTATTGGAATTTAAAAATTGACGATGTTAGTCAGTTTTTTCTATTTTGCTATTTATATGATATAATAAGGAGTAATGAAGGAGGCTAACGAATGAGAGTTGTTCATAGTTTATTAGTGCAAGATGATCAAATTCTTCTTTTGTTTAAACCTAGTCGCCAAAAATGGTTTTTACCAGGTGGGAAAGCTGAGTTTGGGGAGAATATTATTCAAACTGGGCTACGTGAGTTTTATGAAGAAACAGGCCTACAATTGAAGCACGCAAAATTAGGTGCTATTACAACGGTTGTAGTTGAAGAAGAATTAGAAAAAAAAGAGTGGATGTTATATACCGTTAAAGCAACGGATTCAACTGGTGAATTAATTGAGGAAAACCGTGAAGGTTCATTAGCGTGGCATTCCCTTAAAGAAGTTGATGAATTACCGATGTTTGAAGGTGATCGTTTTATTATTAAGAAATTATTAGAGTCAGATCTGCCTATCGTTTCAACTCAAATTTATACACCAACATATGAGTTAATTGAACTGATTCAAAATACAGATGAATAATATTAAAAAGTGATAATAGAGTGAAAGAAGGGTGTCATAGTGAAAAAGATTAACTTATTAATTGTCACGGGAATGAGTGGAGCAGGAAAAAGTGTCGTACTGAATAGTCTAGAGGACGTAGGATATCATTGTATTGATAATTTTCCACCTATTTTATTGCCTAAATTAACAGATTTAATTTTGGGTACGAGTGAGCAATCAGTAAATTTAGCCGTTGTGATTGACTTAAGATCACTTGATTTTAACTCAATTGACGAGATGCTTTATTTCTTACAAGATAGTCATTTTGTTAATGTCCATGTTTTATACTTAGATGCAGATGATGCAACATTAGTAAAACGCTATAAAGAAACTCGAAGAACACACCCATTATCACGAGATACAAATTTATTAGATGGAATTGATAAAGAGCGAGAGTTGTTAAAGCCAATTCGAGATATTTCAGATGTTACAATTGATACAACGGGTCTAGCTGCTAAAGATTTAAAACAGCAGATTATTACAAAGTTTGGGGATTTGGATTCAGATTATTTTAGCGTCACATTCATGTCATTTGGATTTAAACATGGAACACCGATTGATACAGATATTATGTTTGATGTACGTTTTTTGCCAAATCCATTTTACATTGAAACATTACGTCCACAAACAGGACTTGATGATGGAGTTTATGAGTATGTGATGAGTTTTGAGGAGACAACAACCTTCTTAGCTAAATTAGTAGATTTATTACAATTTTTAATTCCTAAATATAAGGCTGAAGGAAAATCACAAGTGATCATTGGGATTGGATGTACTGGAGGTCAACACCGTTCAGTTGCAATTGCTGAATACTTGGCGCACGCTTTTGAAAATGATTATAAAACCAATTCAAAACACCGTGATATCCACCGAGCACATAAAAAATAAGGGGGCCTAAAATAATGGCAGAGTATGATTTAAGGGTAGCGGTAATCGGGGGTGGAACCGGGTTATCTACAATATTAAGAGGATTAAAGCGTTATCCAATCGATATTACAGCGATTGTAACAGTTGCCGATGATGGAGGAAGCTCTGGAAGTTTAAGAAGTGATTTTGATGTTCCACCACCAGGAGATATTCGAAATGTTCTAGTGGCATTATCGGAAGTAGAACCACTAGTGCAAGAACTATTTCAATATCGTTTTAAAGGTGAAACAGAATTAGCAGGTCATCCAACAGGAAATCTTTTAATTGCTGCAATGACAAATATCACAGGGGATTTTGCATCAGCGGTTCAAAAGTTAAGTGAAGTTTTAAAAGTTCGAGGAACAGTATTACCAGTAAGTAACACCCCGTTATGCTTGTGTGCTGAGTATGATGATGGTACAATCATTCAAGGCGAATCACTCATTCCTGTTGAAGATAAGAAAATTAAACGTGTCTATTATACAAATCCAGATGAGCCAGCACTAGATGAAGCTGTTGAAGCTATCATGGAGGCAGACTTAGTTCTTTTAGGCCCTGGAAGTTTGTATACAAGTATTATTCCTAACCTTTTGTTAAAACAAATAGCTGATGCAGTTGTTAAAACGGAAGCTCAGTGTGTCTATTGTTGTAATATTATGACCCAGCCAGGGGAAACAACAGGTATGACGGCTTCTGATCATGTTCGTGTTATTGAAGAACATGTAGGATGTCATATTATCGATAAGATTATTGTAAATGATGAAAGTGTTGACGATAGTACTTATGAACGCTATACACATCAAAATTCTGATATGGTTGTCATTGACGAAGAGGTATTAGAAAACATGAATATAGATGTTATTAAGAGCCGATTAGTTTCTTATAATAACGTAGGAGAAGTGCGCCATAATACTAAGAAAGTAGCAGCAACTATTTTCTCATTATTATTAGACATCGAAGAACAAAGGGAGGGGTGATTATTATGTCATTCGCTTCTGAAACAAAAAAAGAGTTAGTTCAAATTCAGTCAGATGATTGTTGTGCAAAAGCCGAATTGTCTGCTTTAATTCGAATGAATGGTGTGATTTCTTTATCGAATAAAGGATTAGTTTTAGACTTTGCAACAGAGAATGCGGCAATTGCAAGACGAACGCTACAGTTAATTAAACAGCTCTTTGATACAGAGGTCGATTTATTATCACGAAAAAAAATGCAATTAAAAAAGAATAATGTCTATATTATTCGAATTAAAAAAAATGCTAGAGATATTGCAACAGAATTAGGGATTATGTCTGAAAGTGTTGGATTTGTTCTTGGAATTGCAAAAGATTTAGTAGAATATGATTGTTGTAAACGTGCGTATATGCGTGGTGCTTTTTTAGCGGGAGGATCAGTTAATAATCCAGAAACATCATCGTATCACTTTGAAATTTCTACATTAGATCAAGAACTAGCAGAAGATTTAAAAGATTTAGCTAATGTTTTTAATTTAAATGCTCGTGTTTTACAGCGTAAAAAGGGATATATTATGTATATTAAAGAAGCTGAGAAGATCAGTGATTTTTTAAGAGTGATTGAGGCTTATAATGCAGTCTTGAATTTTGAAGATGTTCGTATCTTTAGGGATATTAGAAATTCAGAAAATCGTTTGAATAATTGTGAAATTGCAAATGAAACTAAAACGATTGTGGCGGCTCAACGTCAAATTGATAATATTGAATTAATTGATTTTGTATATGGAATTGATTCATTACCAGAGAGATTACAACATGTAGCTAAATTGCGTTTAGAATTTCCTGAAGAAAATTTGAATTATTTAAGCGATATTTCAAATGAAAGAGGATTTAAATTAACGAAATCTGGGATTAATCATCGTATGCGTAAATTAGCTGAAATGGCTGAAGAAATTCGTGACAATCAAAAGAAACGTTTATTAGAAGAAAATCAAGATTAAAGCGAGATGATGAGTATCTATCGTTTTGAAATAGTAGAACAAACGTGAACCTTATTTATGACTATATGGCATAAATAAGGTTTTTTTATGTTAAATCAAATTTAAGTTGAGTATGATTTTAAATGAATGATAGATAATAAAGAGGATTGAAAACAAATTAACAACCGCTTACATTCTGATAATCTTGTACTTATAAATTAAAGTTTAGTATACTATAGATAGATAATTTAAGGAGGAAACAATATGACTAAAAAACCTGTAGCATTAATCATTTTAGACGGATTTGGTTTACGTGATGAAACTGCTGGGAATGCAGTTAAAGCGGCTAAAATGCCAAACTTAGATCGTTTATTCCATACATATCCTCATAACACTTTAGAAGCTTCTGGATTAGGAGTTGGTTTACCAGAAGGACAAATGGGGAACTCAGAAGTAGGACACTTAAACTTAGGTGCAGGACGCATCGTTTACCAATCATTAACTCGTATTAACTTAGCGGTTAAAAATGGTGAATTAAATACTGACGCAACAATTGCAGAAGGTGTTAAACATGCTTTAGAGAATAACAAAAAAATTCACGTAATGGGATTATTATCACCTGGTGGAATCCATTCACATAATGAACATATGTATGCATTAGTTGAAGCTGCAAAAGCTCAAGGTGCAAAAGAAGTTTATGTTCATGCATTTTTAGATGGACGTGATACAGCTCCTAAATCTGCATTAGAATATGTTGAGGCATTAGAAGCAAAATTAGCTGAAATCGGAATGGGGAAAGTTGCGACTGTTTCAGGACGTTACTACTCAATGGACCGCGATAAAAACTATGATCGTACACAATTAGCTTACGATGCTATGACTCAAGGAACTGGAGAAAAATTCGAATCAGCTAAAGCTGGTGTAGAGGCTTCTTACAAAAATGATATTTTAGATGAATTCGTTGCTCCTTTTGTTGTTGATGAAAATGGATTAATTCAAGATGGAGATACAGTCATTTTTGCCAACTTCCGTCCTGACCGTGCACAACAAATCGCAATCGCGTTATCTAACCCAGAAAATGTTGCAAACTATGCAAAAGAAGGTAAACCAGCATTAGATTCATCAAAAGGGCCAAAAGATGTATACTTTATTTCAATGATGTCTTACGGAAGTGCTGTAAATGGGCCAGTTGTATTCCCATTACAAGACTTAGCTAATACTTATGGAGATGTTATTGCAGCAAATGGATTAAAACAATTACGTATTGCTGAAACTGAAAAATATGCTCACGTTACATTCTTCTTCGATGGTGGAGTAGATAAAGAAATCGAAGGAGCAACTCGAGTTTTAATTAACTCTCCAAAAGTTGCAACTTATGATTTAAAACCAGAAATGTCTGCTTACGAAGTAGCTGATGCTTGTGTAGCTGAAATTAACAAAGATATTCATGATACAATTATTTTAAACTTCGCTAACCCAGACATGGTTGGACATACTGGAGTATTCGATGCGACAGTTAAAGCATTAGAAGCTGTTGATGAGTGCTTAGGTAAAGTTGTGGATGCAATCATCGCTAAAGGTGGAGTTGCAATTATTACAGCTGACCACGGAAATGCTGAAAAATTAGAAGATGAAAATGGTGGAGCATACACAGCTCACACATCTAATCCAGTTCCAGTTATTGTAACTAAAGAAGGAATCGAGTTACGTAACGGAGGTAACTTAGGAGATTTAGCTCCAACAATGTTACAATTATTAGGTGTTGAACAACCAGTTGAAATGACAGGAAAATCAATCATTAAATAATATTCAAAAAGACATAGCGCCTAAAAGGTGTTATGTCTTTTACTTTTTGTAAAAAAAAGTGGTATTATTTTCGGTAAATTATAATATTTATAATCGGATTCATATATACTTTCAATATATGATTGAAGTTTAATTTATAGGGAATAGGTGTGATTATTTGTAATATAAAATTCCATAATAAAGATAAAAGGTATGGATGATAAGACAAAGAAAAAAATCGACTTATTCAAGAATTAAAGAGGTAAATTTAACGTTTATATTTGAAAATGGTGGATATTTATGGTACTATATAAAAGTGGAAGCCAGGTTAGTTTAGTGGTAAAACAACGCAATGGTAATGCGTAGCCGCGAGTTCGATTCTCGCACCCGGCACCATCAAAATGGATTGAAATATATAATCTAGCTGAGAGCTAGATTTTTTTTTGTCAAATTTCTTAATTAGTGATTCATAATAATTGAAATTTTGGTCATATTAGAGATTGTATTGAAAAAAATTGAGATATTGAGGAATAATATGATGTAAGAGCTTATTTTGTTTCATTAGTATGAGCTTTAATTTACAAAAAATAGCGTTTACAACAGAAAAATATCTTTAATCTCCAAAAAAATGTATTATAATAAGAAGTGTGAAAAAATTAGAAAAAAAGGAGCTGTCATACATGCCTTATATTGTTGACGTTTATGCTCGCGAAGTATTAGACTCTCGCGGAAATCCTACTGTTGAAGTAGAAGTTACAACTGAAAGTGGATCATTCGGACGTGCTTTAGTACCATCTGGAGCTTCTACAGGAATCTACGAAGCTGTTGAGTTACGTGATGGAGATAAATCTCGTTACTTAGGAAAAGGTGTTTTAAACGCTGTTAAAAATGTTAACGACATTATCGCACCTGAATTAGTTGGTATGGATGTTACTGACCAATGTGGAATCGACCGTTTAATGATCGCTTTAGACGGAACTAAAAACAAAGGTAAATTAGGAGCTAACGCAATCTTAGGTGTATCTATGGCTGTTGCTCATGCTGCTGCTGATTTCGTTGGATTACCATTATACCGTTACTTAGGTGGATTCAACTCTAAAGAATTACCAACTCCAATGATGAACATCATCAACGGTGGAGAGCACGCTGACAACAACATCGACTTCCAAGAATTCATGATCATGCCAGTTGGAGCTCCAACATTCAAAGAAGCTATCCGTATGGGAGCTGAAGTATTCCATGCATTAAAATCAGTATTACACGGTATGGGATTAAATACAGCAGTTGGAGATGAAGGTGGATTCGCTCCAAACTTAGAATCAAACGAAGCTGCTATCAAAGTTATCTTAGAAGCTATCGAAAAAGCTGGATATGTTCCAGGTAAAGACGTAATGATCGCTATGGACGTTGCTTCTTCTGAGTTCTACAAAGATGGAAAATACGTTTTAGCTGGTGAAGGTGGAAAAGTATTCACATCTGAAGAATTATGTGACTTCTACGCTGAATTATGTGAAAAATATCCAATCATCTCAATCGAAGACGGTTTAGACCAAGACGACTGGGCTGGATGGGATTATTTAACTAAAAAAATCGGAGATAAAGTTCAATTAGTTGGAGACGATTTCTTCGTAACTAACACTGAGCGTTTAGCTGAAGGTATCGAGAAAAACGTGGCTAACTCAATCTTAATCAAAGTTAACCAAATCGGTACATTAACTGAAACTTTCGAAGCTATCGAAATGGCTAAGAAAGCTGGATACACTGCAGTTGTATCTCACCGTTCAGGAGAAACTGAAGATGCTACAATCGCTGACATCGCAGTTGCTACAAATGCTGGACAAATCAAAACAGGTTCTATGTCTCGTACAGACCGTATTGCAAAATACAACCAATTATTACGTATCGAAGATGAATTAGGACAACAAGCTGTTTACAACGGAGTTAAATCTTTCTATAACTTAAAAAAATAATTTAATTTATTAAATTAAATCGCACACGATTGTTTTTAAGTTAGGGATTTATAACCTAATTAATCATGCACATATATTGAAGCCCATCTAGGTTTAGGTAACTAAATCTAGATGGGCTTTTTTTGACAAAAAAACATTTTCAAAATAATTGTCGATTTAACAAAATATGCTAAAATATACTTATATATAAGTCTTCTATACTTAGAAAAAATGCGACCTATTAGTAGAAGATACCTTTTAAATGGGAGAGATTCCATTTGATTTTATTACACCTTTGGTGAATTAACCTTTAGACAATAGAATACTGCTTTAATAAAAATTACCATAGGATGGAATTAATCTATATAATATAGGTTCGCTAGTATTTGGTGTGAAAAACAATCCGCAACTGATAGGAAGAAATTTTTATTTCAATATACAGTTCTAGAGTGTTTAACCAGTTTAAAATTGTTAAAAATATATGACATGATTGAAAGGATGAGACAAATGAAAAAATCAGAAGAAACTTTGAATTTTAAATTGATTAATCGAGTTGTCTTATTAATTGGGATCTTAGTTGGGGTTCAGGTTATTAAAATATGTTTTCCGATTATTAAACCTGTTATTTCAGCATTAAATTTAATTATTAGCCCATTTATTATTGCGATTTCTCTAGCATATTTACTCAATCCATTAGTCGATTTCTTCTGTCGCTTACATTTTAAACGTTCATACGCGATACTTGTAACCTTTGTTTCAATTGTCGGTGGGTTATTTTATGCTATCTTTAGCTTAATTCCGTATTTAATTGTTAATATTCAAGAAGTACTTAATAGTATGCCAATGTTGATTGAAAAAGTGGAGCTTCTTATTTCTAATTTAAATCTAGATTATATTGATATTTATAAGTTTGATTTTAGTTCTCTGTTTAGTGAAAATTCAAAATTCTTTACCCTTTTTTCATCATTTTTATCACGAGCAGGTAGTTGGTTATCAAGTGCAAGTAGTAGTTTTACGATGATTATAGGGATGTTATTCCTAGTTCCTATTTTGTTATACTATATTTTAAATAACTTCTATGAACTGCGTAATCGAATTAAAAACTATTTAATAACTCACCGTCATATTCAATTTTTTAATATTTTAAAAGAATCGGAAGAAGTTGTGAGGGGATATGTGTCAGGAACATTAGCAGTATCACTTGCTTTATCGATAATTGCATCTATTTATTTTGCCTTAATTGGATTAGATAACGCGGTTGTATTTGGTGTTTTAATTGGATTTTTAAATATTATTCCTTATGTGGGACAAATTATTGGTACGATTCCAGCTGCTCTTTTTGGTTTAACAGTTTCGATTTGGACGCCAGTGTATGTCATTATCGGAGTATTAGCACTTAATTTTATTGAAGGAAACTTTATTAAACCACTTGTGTTCTCTAAAGCAGTAGACTTTCATCCAATTATTTTGTTAACACTTATTATTATTGGAGGACAAATTTTTGGGGTAATTGGGATGATTTTCATTATTCCGATTGCAGGTATTATAAAAATTATCTTACGTTATAGTAAAGACGTCTATTTTGAATACCGTAGTAAAAAAAATAATGAATTGAATTAGTTTAAAGGTCATTTCATAATCATGGAATGACCTTTTCTATATTAAAACAAAAATATATTTCACCATTATAAATGAGTCTCGGGCCTTATATATGCAAAAATAATCAAACTTCAAAAAATCATGTCTTTTCTACATATAATTGTTTAGTTAATCATAGAGTTTATAGATAAGAAATCTACTTTACCTTATGTAAATAATGAAGTAATGATTGTAGGAGGAGTTGTTAGATGGGATTGTTATTATTGCAGTATGTGGGATTATCGTTTTTAGTCGTCTTTTCATCAATTAAAATTTCAGAATGTGTAGATGAACTTGATCAGAGAACTAAACTCGGGGGAGCTTTAATAGGAGGAATTTTATTAGCTGGGGTTACATCCTTACCAGAATTGATTACAAGTATTTCATCAACAATGATGTTAAATAACCCAGATTTAGCATTCGGAAACATTCTTGGAAGTAATGCTTTTAATGTTTTTATTTTAGCGGTTGGAAATATTGTTTTTATTAAGCACATGTTATTTAATAACATAGGACGCTCTAACACGATGACAAATGTTATTAACTGTATTATTTATATTATTATTTTATTTACGTTTTTTAGTCCAACGATTACACAGGTGGGACATGTTGGAACAGCATCTATTTCTATTGCGGTGTTATATTATTTAAATTTAAAATTAGCTTCTAATTTAGAGTCTAACGACAATCAAAGTAGCGATTTGCCAAATCCATCAGAATCAATGCTTAACTTAATTTTACGCTTCGTATTCTTTGCAATTGTTATTGTGATCAGTAGTTTATTAGTTTCAATTACGACAGATAACATTGCAAGGGAGACTGGTGTTGGTTCATCTTTTGTGGGAGCAATCTTTTTAGGGGTGGCAACATCATTACCTGAGATGACTAGTTTAATTAGTTTAATTAGAATGCGTAACTATGATATTGCGGTTGGGAATATTGTTGGAAGTAACTTGTTTAATTTTGGAATTATTGCTTTGACAGATGTTTTATATTTCTCGGGTAATATCTTTGAAATTGCCGATATCTCCAATTCATTGTTAGTTTTTGTTGGCTTGGCAGAATCTATTGTATTAGCTTTTGTGTTATTTGGTATTAAGATTAAAAATAAATTTTTATACGCAATTCCTTCTGTTTTGATTATTCTAGTTTATTGTTACTATATTACGACATCCTTGAAATAATGGTTGAAATTGTATAATAGATGTGATACAGTTTTGATATATACAAGGAGGGTTTAGGATGTTTAGTTTAGGTGTTGTAGACGTATTATTTATGATTGTTTCAGTAATCCTAATTGTCTTAGTTGCATTACAAAGTTCTAAACAGGGATTAAGCGATTCATTAACAGGTGGAAATAGTGAGTTATTCAAGAATCAAAAAGAACGTGGAGCAGAAGCTTATATTGTTCGTGCAACTTATATTTGTTCAATTATTTTTATCGTTTTAGGACTAATTATTTTTATGAAATAATATACTAGCTCATATTCGAAGAATATGAGTTTTTTTAATGTCAAAATACGTAGTAGCAATAAATTATATAATATTGGTACAAACTAAACATAGGTCAAATACAAGAGAACTTTGTATTCTCGGATTCTAAAAAATGGTTAAATATTTAACCGAGTATGATAGAATAGTAGTTATGAGTTGGAGGTGTGCTATTTGCGCAATACAGTATTAGAGTTATTAGGATCAAGTCATTATGAAGCAATGACAATTGATGAGTTAGTAGATTATTTACAAATTGAAGGAACAGAAGCTTTTAAAGAATTCGTTAAATTAATGGTAGCCCTTGAAGATGAAGGGGTTGTCGTACGTTCAAAAAATGATCGTTATGATTTAGCACGTGAATTAGGTTTTTATAAAGGAATTATTTCTATTCATCCAAAAGGATTTGGGTTTGTTGAAATAGATGATATGGATGACGTTTATATTCGTAATGAAGATTTAAATGGAGCCTTACATAAAGATACGGTTTTAGTTAAAATCTTACCATCTTCTAAAGGTGATAGTTTAGAAGGAGAAATCGTTCAAGTTTTAGAACGTGGAATGAAAGAGTTTATTGGGACTTACTATGAAATTAAACAAGTAGGTTATGTTAAACCAGACAACTCACGTTATCATGCTGTTGTAGCAATTCCTAAAAATAAAAGTAAAGGGGCTGTTCGCGACCATAAAGTCCGTGTTAAGATTGTTGACTACTTAGAAAATAATGTTGTTAAAGCAGAAGTTTTAGAAATTCTTGGACATAAAAACGATCCAGGTATTGATATTTTATCTGTTGTTTATAAATATGACATTGTACCTGAATTTTCAAAGGATGCATTAGAACAAGCTGCTGCTATTCCTACGGAATTAGATGCAGACAGCTATAAAGGTCGTCGTGATTTACGTGGTGAAACCATTGTTACAATTGATGGCGATGATGCTAAAGACTTAGATGACGCTGTTCATGTAAAAATGCTTGATAATGGAAACTATTTATTAGGTGTTTCAATTGCAGACGTTTCGTATTATGTAACCGAAGGGTCTCCATTAGATCGTGATGCGTATTTTAGAGGGACTAGTGTGTATTTAGTTGACCGCGTTATCCCAATGATTCCACATCGTTTATCAAATGGAATTTGTTCATTAAATCCTCAAGTTGATC
Source organism: Turicibacter sanguinis (assembly GCF_013046825.1). Classification (NCBI taxonomy): domain Bacteria; kingdom Bacillati; phylum Bacillota; class Erysipelotrichia; order Erysipelotrichales; family Turicibacteraceae; genus Turicibacter; species Turicibacter sanguinis. The sequence goes on from NZ_CP053187.1 coordinate 1,434,803, forward strand.
GTTTGACGATTACTTGTGAAATGGAGATTTCACCTAAAGGTGAAGTGGTTAACCATGAAATCTTCCCTTCTGTAATTAATACAACAGAACGTATGACTTATCACAATGTGAATTTGATTTTACAGGGTGAGGATCAAGAGGTTTTAAATCGTTATGAAGCGTTAGTACCAAATTTCCATCTAATGTATGAGTTATCTCAAATTCTACGTAAAGCTCGTCATGATCGTGGATCAATTGATTTTGATTTAGATGAAGCAAAAATTATTGTAGATGAGTATGGTTTTCCAACAGGTGTTGAACTTCGTGACCGTGGGATCGCAGAGCGCATTATTGAAGATTTTATGTTAGCAGCTAATGAAACAGTTGCTGAACATTTCCATTGGATGGATGTTCCATTTATTTATCGAGTTCATGAACATCCAAAACCTGAAAAATTAGAGCGTTTCTATAAGCTAGCTCGTGCTTTAGGTTATGAGATTAAAGGAACAAGAGAACATGTTCATCCAAAAGCATTGCAAATGATTACGGAAGCCGTACAAGGAAAACCTGAGCATGCTGCAATTAATACAATGATGCTTCGTTCATTACAAAAAGCAAAATATAGTGAAGAAAGTTTAGGACATTTTGGATTGGCTGCAGAGTTCTATACTCACTTTACATCACCGATTCGTCGTTACCCGGACTTAATTGTTCATCGATTAATTCGTCGATATTTGTTCGAACAGGACTTATCAAATGAGACTTTAACATATTATAATACTATTATGCCTGAAATTGGTCTTCAAACTTCAAAACGTGAGCGTGATGCAATCGATGCAGAACGTGAAGTGGAGGATATGAAAAAGGCAGAGTATATGACACAATTTATTGACGAAGAGTTTGAAGGTGTTATTTCATCTGTTACGAAATGGGGAATGTATGTCGAACTACCAAATACGGTAGAAGGGCTAGTTCATGTAAATGATTTAACAGATGATTATTATGAATTTGATGAAGATAATTTAGCATTAATTGGACGTCGTACGAAAACCATGTACAAACTTGGGGATGTTGTAAAAGTTGTTGTAGTAGCTGCAAGTAAAGAGGAAAGAACTATTGACTTCCAATTAGTTGGTATGAGTAAGAGCCGTCCTAAACGTTCATTTAAACGTATTGATACACGAGGTGCATCAGGAGCAAATGATCGAAGAAGAGATGGCAAACCTAAAACATCTTCATCATCAAATTCGAGAAATAATCGTAATAAAAAATCATCTGATCGTTTCAATGATAATAAGAAACCAAAAAGAAAAAATAATAAAGGTTCAAAAAACTTTTCGAATCAAAAAAGTAATAGTCAAAAAAAATCTAATAAATAATAGTTTGGCTAATTAGTGAAAGGGTGCAGGTAAATCATGATGAAGAAGTTAAAAGGTATTAAGTGGTTCAATGTCATTTTGTTCCTATTCGTCATGGTTGGTTTATTAGTTTTAGCTCAATTTTTTGTTCGTCCTAATATGGAAGGATGGGATGTTGAGCGTGTTTTACATTATGAAGCTGCTAATGATATAAATATTATTTATGATTATATTTATTCAGACGAAGTGGATTATGGGATCGTTGTTGATCAACAAAAATGTGAAAATGAGGAGACTTGTGATGTTAAATTAACGATATCAAAAGGAAGAGATGTCTCAAAAAACACAGAAACAGAAATTAGAGCCTACCTAGATGAATTGATTGCTACGGGATTAATTACAGCAAATGAAGTCAATTATCATGACTCAATGTACTCAAATGATGTAAAGCCTGGATTTGCAGTTTATTATGAACCAGATCCTATTAAACAGCGTATTGATATTAGCTTTTCTTTAGGACCCGAAATACGTGTCTATAAAGCTTCTATGGTTGCTGTAGGTGATATTTTACTACATGATACTGTATTTAATGATTTTAGATTAGAAGGAGATTTGTTTGATTTTTCTCCATTACTTGAAAATGTAAAATCATATATTGAACCAGCAGACTTTGCTTTTGCAAATCAAGAGTCAAATATTGGAGGTATAGAGATTGGATTATCTTCATATCCAAACTTTAATAGTCCATATGAAATTGTTCGAGATCTTGTTGGCATTGGATTCAATATGTTTTCAAGAGCTAATAATCACACATTAGATAAGGGAGAAAATGGCGTGATTTTGGCTGAATCATACTGGCAAACCTTAAATGGAATTATTTCAGCTGGATCAACTGATTCACAAGAAAAACGTGATCAAATCCCTGTGATTGAACAAAATGGAATTAGATTAGCATTACTAGCATATTCTTACGGATTTAATGGATATAGGGTTCCAGAAGATAAACCTTATTTAGCTAATGAGTTCAGTTATGAACAAGCGGAACAAGATATTCAAAAAGCTAAAGAAGTTGCAGATGTTATCGTGGTTTCAATGCATTGGGGTACTGAATATCAAGATACACCAAATGAAACACAGTTAGAACAAGCCAAGTGGCTAGCAGATCAAGGTGTAAATGTTATTTTAGGTGAACATCCTCATGTTTTACAACCTGTTGATATCTTGGTTGGACGTGATGGAAATGAAACATTAGTTGCGTATTCATTAGGTAACTTTATTTCAGGTCAAACAGGACTTGCTAAATTAGTAGGTGGAATTTTAAAGTTTGATATTATTAAAACAACGATTGGTGATGAAGTGAAAATTGAAATTTCGCAACCTCAATTAATGCCAACCTATAACTATGCTGAAAATGGAACAGTTAATTATCAATTAGTTCCATTAGTTGAATCTGATCAACGTGATTATTTTGAAACGGTTCAAGCTTTAATGGAAAATTACTCGAATGTAGTTGATGTTGTAGATTACATTACTTACGATGAAAATTAGTTGGAGAGCTTAAAGGTGGTGTAAGAATGCCAAAAGGTGTGGGATCAACGCTTGCGCAAAATAAAAAAGCAGGACATGATTATTTTATTGAAGAAACATTTGAAGCGGGAATTGTGCTGCAAGGAACTGAAATCAAATCGATTCGTGCCGGTAAAGTCAATTTAAGAGATTCATTTGTTCGTATTGATCGTAATGAAGCTTTTGTACATAATATGCACATTTCTCATTATGAACAAGGAAATCGATTTAATCATGATCCATTACGTACAAGAAAACTATTATTACACAAACGTGAAATAGCAAAATTAATTGGAACACAAAAAATGGGTGGTTATTCACTTATTCCATTAAAGTTATACATTAAAGATGGATATGCGAAATTATTATTTGGTATTGCAAAAGGGAAGAAAAATTACGATAAACGTCAAGATTTAAAGGCCAAAGATGCAAATCGTCAAATTGAAAAAGCATTGAAAGACCGTCAAAAGTATTAATTGAAAAAGACCTTGAGCTTAAGCTTGGGGTCTTTTTTGCATGATTTTTAAAAATTAACAAATAAATATAATAACAATAAACTGAGAGGCGGTTTACAGATGATTGAAGCACAAAAAAAAGTTATTATTGTTGGTGCTGGAATAGGAGGATTAGCCAGCGCTTTAAGGTTGTTAAGCAAAGGTTATGAAGTCGTCATATACGAAAAAAATGAAAGAGTCGGCGGGGTTGTAAATCAGTTTTATCAAGATGGATACACATTCGATTTGACAGCTTCTTTATCTCTAATTCCTCAAAATTTCTCGCAACTTTTTGACGATTTAAATTTAAAAAACGAGCTTGAAATGCTTTCGCCTAAGCTTTTGTATCGAGTCTTTAGCGCTAAGGGGGAAAAATTAGATTTTAGTACTAATTTGATACAGTTGACTCAAACATTAGAATCTATCTCTAAAAAAGATAGCATCGGCTATTTGAATTTGATGACAGATATTTATCAGAAATATCAACTGATTGAAGAGAATTTTTTGACTCAATCTTTTGAAAAAAAGAAAGAATTTTTTAATTTAGAAAATATGAAAAATATCTTTAAAATTCATCCTCTTCAAACGACTGAAGATTATGTCTCTCAATTTATTGAAAGTGAGATTCTTCAAAACTATTTATATTTTCAGGCAATGTATATTGGGTCATCTCCATTCGATAGTTCAAGTACATATAGCTTACTTCCAGGCGTTACTCAACTGTATGGGTTACCATACTTTAAAGGGGGAATGTACGCCTTTGTACAAAGGTTAGAGTCTTTAATTTTAAAACTGGGTGGTAAAATTTATTGTAGCCAGGAAGTAACGGAGTTAGTGACGGAAGGTAAACATGTGAAAGGGGTTAAAATAGGAGAAAAATTAGATAAAGCTGATCTTTTTTTAGTCAATTGTAATGGTTTTGAATTAAAAGATAAGTTGTTAGAAAATAAAGATAAGTTATCTTGTTCAGCCTTTATTTTATATCTTGGTATTAAAAAAGAATTACCTCAACTAAATGTTCATAATATTTATATAGGCGATGAATTTAAGAAAAATATTGAGACAGTATTCAAGGGGAATTTACCTGATAAACCATCTGTCTATATTTATTGCCCAAGTCGATTGGATTCTTCAATGGCCCCTAAAGGATGTGAATCGTTGAATATTATGATGAGGGTTCCTAATTTAACGTCACATATTTCTTGGAATGATGAAATCGTAATCCTGTTAAAACAAAAAATTTATCATATTTTAGAAGAGGTTTTAAATTGTGAGAATCTACAGCAATGGATTGAAGTGGAACAATTTTTGACGCCGAAAGATTTAGAAGAAAAGTTTGGTGAGGTTAAGGGATGTGCTTTTGGACTAGGGCATCATCTATTACAAACTAATTATTTTAGACCTCATTATCGAAGTGAAAAGTATGATAATTTATTTTTTGTTGGTGCTTCTAATCATCCTGGAACAGGGATTTCATTAGTTTTAAATAGTGCTAAGCTTGTCGTAGAAGAAATTGATAAGCATATCTTATAATTTAAAACATATAATTTTTGATGTAGACGAAATCAAGCACCAACGAGTGGTAAACTATGTTATAATAAATTAATGCCAAACCTAAAAGCATTATAAAACGGTTAAGGGGGGATTGTATGTTAAAAAGTGAAACTCTTAAAATCATCGAATTTGCTAAAGGTGAAATAAAAAAACCGGTATTGATTCGATATACGATAACAGTTGATTTAAACAGTCCAAAAGTATACGATGAAGATGCACTTAAGCTAATAGGCTCTGTCAAAACATTACCAGATAACATCTATTTAGCTGAATTTGTTTACGAAGTAACTGATTCACGTTTAACTCATCTTAACCGCCAAAAAATTACAATTAAAATAAACGAAAAAAATTATTTTACACTTGTACTAGATGATGATTTAGATATCTTCTTCTCATTGTTGAGATTATACAAAAATTATGAAGCTGAAGTAGAGGCTTATGAACAAACAATCACTCAAGGCATGTTGTTAAAAGTTTTAGAAACATATTATTCTTAATCAAAAAGAGATGAGTATTCATCTCTTTTTTTGTTAATTATTAATAATTATTTAAAATTATAATAAATAAGCTATAACTTTTGGAACAAAATAGGCAATAGGGTCGTCTAATTTAATGTAAAGAGCTAAATTTGGAATTCTATTTGAATCAAAATATTAGGAGGAACAATTATGAAAAAATTAAAGATGATGTTAATGGCTTTATTAGTAACAGTTGTAGCGGTAGGATGTAGTAATTCAAAAGAAGGAGAATCAGCTAGTAATACATCCGCGACACCTGAAGAAATCATGAATAAAATTCAAGAAACATTAGCAAGTGATTACGATATGCAACTTCAAGATGGTGTATTACCAGGATTTCAAGTGATTGATATGACAGATTCATTACAGTTAGGAATGTATGCGGATCATTTTAATACGGCAGATATTGAATCTGGATATATGTTATTACCAATGATGAATGTTAAATCTTCTTTAATTATGGTTGTAAAAGCTAAAGATGAGAAAGCATCAGAAAGTGTTAAAGATGGGTTTGAAAAAGTATTATCTGATCAAGAAGCAACATGGTCAATGTACTTACCAGATCAATATGAATTAGTTCAAGAAAACCAAATTAAACAACAAGGAAACTATTTATTATATGTAACAAGCGATGTAGCAGACAAAATTGTAAAAGTATTTGAAGAGTCAGTAAAATAATTTCTTTGAAAAAAAGATTGTTGATTGCTAAATGCTTCAACAGTCTTTTTTCTTCTTTGGGTGGTGATGAAGGATGGTTTTTAGTAGTCTTGTCTTTTTATTTGTTTTTTTACCAATTACGTTGTTGTTATATTTTATCGTTCCAAGACGTGTCCGTAATTTTATTTTACTACTAGTGAGCTTAGTTTTTTACGCATGGGGAGAACCTATTTATGTTGTTTTAATGATATTCTCAACCATTGTTGATTTTATTCATGGGTTACTTGTAGAAAAATATCAAGATCAACCTAAAAAGGCAAAGCGTGTGGTATTATCCTCAGTAATTATTAATTTAGGATTACTAACATTTTTTAAGTATTCGGGGTTTATCATTACAAATATTAATACGATTTTTGGAACAACTTTTTCAACTCCAGACATTGCTCTTCCAATTGGGATTTCATTCTATACGTTCCAAACAATGTCTTACACGATTGATATCTTTAGACGTGATGCTCGTGCACAACGGAATATCGTTGATTTAGGAGCTTATGTTGCAATGTTTCCACAACTTATTGCAGGACCCATTGTTCGTTACCGTACCGTGGCTGAACAATTAAATCATAGACAAGAAACAATCGAACGTTTTGCGGATGGAGTCAGACGATTTATTATTGGACTTGGGAAAAAAGTTTTATTAGCAAATAATATTGGTTTGCTTTGGGATAGCATTTCAACAACTGAAGTCACAAATTTAACAGTTTTATCTGCCTGGTTGGGGGTTATGGCCTTCGGACTTCAAATTTATTTCGACTTCAGTGGATATTCAGACATGGCTATTGGACTTGGTAAAATGCTTGGATTTGAATTGTTAGAAAACTTTAATTATCCATATATCTCACAAAGTATCACAGAGTTTTGGAGACGTTGGCATATCTCACTCGGTTCTTGGTTTAGAGATTATGTTTATATTCCACTTGGCGGGAATCGTAAAGGAAAGTATCGTACCTATTTAAATGTTTTTATTGTTTGGTTTTTAACAGGCCTTTGGCATGGGGCGAGTTGGAATTTCGTATTTTGGGGACTTTATTTTGGAAGCATTATTTCAATTGAGAAGGCCTTTTTAATGAAGTGGTTAAATAGAGGTCCAGCTTTTATTCGTCATTTCTATACCATCTTCTTATTATTAATCGGATGGGGATTATTCGCTTTTGATAATTTTGAACATTTATTGAATTACTTCAAAGTTATGTTTGGAATGCAAGGAGAAGGTCTTTATAATCAGATGACGTTGTTTTACTTAGCTTCTAATGCCATTACCCTCATTGTGTTAATTATCGCTTCTACGCCTTTAATGAAGCTAATTTATGGTTATGCCACACGCACGTCTAAATTCAAATGGCTTTTTGAACTAATCATTATGCCATTAATCTACTTTTCGATTTTATTTATTTCAACAGCTTACTTAGTTGATTCGTCTTATAATCCGTTCTTGTACTTTAGATTTTAGGAGGTGAGGATGATGGATAAAGTTAAGAATTTAGTTTATAGTTTGATGTTTTTAATTTTTATTTTTGGAATAAGTTTATGGAATATGATAACGCCAGATAAAAGTATTTCTGAAAGTGAAAATCGTCCTTTACAGCAATTTCCTAAGTTTACATGGGAAAGACTTGCATCAGGAAAATTTACGAGTGGATTTGATGAGTACATGACGGATCAATTTGTATTTAAGGATGATTGGGTAGGGGTAAAATCTGATGTCGAGCGTTTACTTTTAAAGGGGAAAAATAATGGAGTTTATTTTGGAAAACAAGGCTATTTACTAGAAGAATTTTTGACGCCTGGAAAATACTTTATAAGAAACTTAGATTCAATAAATGCCTTTCATAAAAAGTTGCCCTATTTGAATACAGAAGTCATGCTCATTCCAACGGCAGTTGAAATTTATAAAGAGTTATTGCCACTATATGCACCAACATATGATCAAAATCTGATGCTTAAACAAGCAAGTGCTACATTATCAGTTGATTTAATTGATGTGTATTCGGTTCTAGAAGCACATAAATCTGAATATATTTTCTATAAAACCGATCATCATTGGACGACACTTGGGGCTTTTTATGCTTATCAAAGTCTAATGGGTGCAATAGGTGAACAAGCTTATCATTTAGAGGATTTTAATATTAAACAAGTCAGTGATTCATTTTATGGAACATATTATTCAAAGGCAAATAACCACCATTTACAACCTGATTCAATGGATATCTTTATTCCAAAAACTGACGTGAGTTTTTCTGTGAGTTTGAATGGAGAAGAAGTTAGTTTAGATGGTTTATACGATTATAATTACCTTAATCAAAAAGATAAATACTCAATGTTTTTAGGAGGAAATCAGCCTTTAACCATTGTAAAAAGTAGTATAAATAACGGTAGAAAACTTGTTGTGTTTAAAGATTCATATGCTCACAGTTTAGTACCATTTTTAGCGTTACATTTTGAAGAAATTCACTTAATTGATTTAAGATATTTCAATATGAATCCATATGAATATATTAGAGATGAATCATTTGATCAGGCATTGTTTTTATATAATTTATCAACATTTGGATCAGAACCTAACTTAATAAAATTACAGTCTTATAACTAAGTGGGGGGGAACATTTAGTGAGAAAAATATATCTGTCATGTTTAAGTTGTTTAGTGGGATTCATGGGCTTAAGATATTATTTTGGGTTAACATCATTAAATGGACCATTTTTTAAGGGATATGGCTTAGTCTGTTTAATCATTGCAGTTTTATTACTGAGTTGCTATTTTAAAGATTTACCTCAAAAGTTAGTAAGGCGTCTAACAATAATTAATTTGATTGCTTTATTTGGCGTTCAATTAATCCCACTTTCAACATTTGTTTTTACTTTTGAATGGAATGTTGAACTCATCTTGCCAACGTTAATTGTATTATTTGAAGTAATGGGATTTTTTTATAGGGCATTAAAATCATTAATTAATTATGTTTCACTCAAAAGAACACGATTAAAAGTTAAATAAGGTGATTCTAGCACATAGAATCACCTTATTTTTATTTATTAGCTCCTTGGCGTTTTTTAAGTTTTTTTTCATAGTAGCCTAGAAGTTGATACATTAAAAGTGTACAGATTGCAAGGACTAAGATTCCCATCATAACAAGGCTTAAGTTAAATACTTGGCCACCATATACGATTAAATATCCAAGTCCAGCACGAGAAGCGATAAATTCCCCAACGATAACCCCGACCCAGACCATACCAATATTGATTTTTAACAGGTTAATCATATTACTTGTATTTGATGGTAAGACGAGTTTCGTTAAAATTTGAAACTTACTAGCTCCGAAACTTTTCATAAGTTTAATCTTATCCTCATCAACTGTTGAAAAATAGTTATAGGCAGATAAAATAGTGACAGCAATAGAGGTAATAATCGAGATGACGACAATCCCTTTTACTCCAGTTCCGACCCAAACGATTAAAATGGGAGCAAGAGCTGTTTTTGGCAAAGCATTTAGTACAACAAGAAATGGATCGAAAATTTTGGCAAGTTTTTCTGACCACCATAAGCAAATAGCAATAAATAATCCAGAGCAGGTCCCGATAATTAAACCAACAATTGTTTCATATAATGAAATACCAAGATGTTTGAAGATTTCTCCATTTGAAACATATTTGACGAGAATATTCCAAACAGCTGATGGTTTGCTAAATAAGAAATCATCAATAAATCCTAGTTGAGCGCCGACTTCCCAAAAAATTAGGAAAGCGACGAGTAGAAAAATTTGAAGAAAGTGAATATTGAATGCCTCTTTTTTACGATCTTTTAAGTATTTTTGATAGCCAGGAGTTCCATTAATTTGTTTCTTCATCATTTTGCAACTCCTTCCAGAATAAATCAAAGTAATCTTTAAACTCAGGAGCAGTTCGGGAGCTTAAAGGTGTTTTTTCATGATCAAGTGTCAAGTTGATCGGACGCATGCTTTTTATTGTCGTTGGACGATGACTTAAGACAGCAACATGGTCTGCTACTGAAATAGCTTCAGAGATGTCATGGGTTACTAAAATTGCTGTTTTATTTTCACTTTTAATAATTTTATAAATATCATCGGTAACGATTAATCTTGTTTGATAATCAAGTCCTGAAAAGGGTTCGTCTAGTAATAAAATATCAGGGTTTAATGCCAGTGTTCTAATTAGGGCAGCACGTTGCTTCATCCCACCAGAAAGCTCCCGAGGATAATTATTTCTAAAATCCCATAAATCATAAATTTGTAGTAATCGCTTAATTTCTTCCATTGCTTCATCTGTCAATTTGTTTTGAATTTCTAGGCCTAAGGTGATATTTTTCATAATAGTTCGCCACTCAAATAGATGATCCTTTTGAAACATATATCCGATTTTTTTGTTATAGGTATTAATCTCTCCACTTGTGGGTTCTAGTAAGCCAGAAATCATGTTTAAAATTGTAGATTTTCCACATCCTGAAGGTCCGAGTAAGACTAAAATTTCACCTTCTTCAACTGAAAAGGTGATATCATTTATAATATTTCGCTCTTCTTCAACTGAGTAAAAATCTTTATAAACATGGCTCACATCTAGAATTTTTGACATATAAGGTCACCTCCATTTTCTCATATGTCCTACTTTATAATATTAGGTAAAAGAATAAAGGGTACCTAATATCAAAAAAGATTTACTCCCTATTTTGATTAGGGAGTAAATCTTTTTATTTGATATTATTAATTGCATTTTCAGCATAGCTTGTATCGACGATTGTTTCATAAGGCGCACGATTATCAAGTTGTCCTGCTAATTCCATAACATCCATTAGGTTATTTAAGCTATCTTCTTTTAAAACAGGATCAGTTGCCCAGGCATCAATAGATTGATAACGTTCAACAACTGTTACTAAGTCCTCAATTTCCATATCAGGGAAAAATTGATGAATTGATTGTGCAATTTCTTCACTTGTATGTGTTGAAACCCATAACTGCGCTTTATAAATAGCATTTGTAAATGATTGGATGACATCACTATTTTCTTTTAAGTATGATTCGGTTGTTTGGTAGCAAGTATAAGGAATGTCACCACCTAGTTCACCAATTGATGCAACGATGTAACCTTTACCTTCTTTTTCCATAGTTGTTGCTAATGGTTCGAAAAGTGTTACATATTCAGCGTCAAGTCCTGTAAAAGCTCCTGCCATGGCATCAAATGAGATATCAGTACGCACATTAACTTCTGCTGTTTTATCGTCTGGACGAGCATCAAGACCTTGTGATTTTAAGACATATTCAAGTGTCATTTCAGGCACTCCACCTTTACGACCACCGATGACTTCAGTTCCTTTCATTTCATCAAAAGAAAAGTTTTCATGAGGATTTTTAGCCACTAAGAAACTACCATCACGTTGAGTGATTTGTGCAAAATTTATGGCAAGGTCTTTTCCACCTTCGTTGTAGACATAAATAGAAGCTTCAGGTCCCATAAATCCAATTTGCACATCGCCTGATAGTAAAGAGGCCATTGCTTTATCAGCACCTCCAGCATTAATTAATTCAACTTCTAATCCTTCTTCTTCTAGGAATCCTTCACTAATGGCAACGTAGTGTGGTGCATAAAAAACAGAGTGAGTTACCTCAGCAACTTTGATTTGAGTTAATTCATCAGATGACTTGTTACATCCAACTAATGTAGCTGTTGCAAGTGCCATCAATCCTAAAAACGAAGTAACACGTTTAATTGATTTCATATTAGCCCTCCTATTTGCCGAAATTTTAACTCTCGGTCTAATACATCATATTTTAACTTGGGCGAATGTGTGCACACGAAGTATTAAAAATTTTTTGAGTTAAGTAATAAAGTCTGCTTGATTGGGCATAATTGTAAGAGGAAAAAGAATAAAATAAAGTAATTTCGACAAGAATAGATAAAATTAATTAGAAATTAACATAAATTCCATTGACTTGTGATACTAAAATTCATTAGAATACTGTTTGGATGTTATTTTTCTAATAGAAATAGTAAATGAGAATTTTTACAAAGTATCCATATAAAAATAAGTCGCAAAACGGATGCATAATTTTGGAGGTTAGTTCGATGGAAGTAAGATTAGAGGGCATTACCAAAAGCTTTGGAGATTTTACGGCAGTTAACAATTTAAACGTAACAATTGAAGATGGAACACTTGCTGGTCTTTTAGGACCATCTGGATGTGGAAAATCTACAACACTTTATATGATTGCTGGATTAGAAAAACCAACAAGTGGTCGTATTTATTTCGGTGACGAAGATGTAACGGATTTACCACCAGAAAAACGTGGAATTGGATTAGTATTCCAAAACTATGCTTTATATCCACATATGACGGTACGCCAAAATATCATGTTCCCACTTGAAAATGCTAAAGTACCAAAAGCAGAAGCATTAAAAATTGCTCAAGAAATGGCTGATTTAGTTCAAATTGGACACTTAATGGATCGTAAACCTGGAGAATTATCAGGTGGTCAGCAACAACGTGTAGCAATCGCACGTGCTATTGCGAAAAAACCTCGCGTTTTATTATTAGATGAGCCGTTATCAAACTTAGATGCTCGTTTACGTTTAGAAACTCGTGAAGAAATTCGTCGTATTCAACAAGAAACTGGTATTACAACAATTTTCGTAACACACGATCAAGAAGAAGCAATGAGTATCACAGATGCAATTGTTTTAATGAAAGATGGAGTGTTACAACAAAAAGAAGCACCTCAAGAAATGTATCGTAAACCAGCTAATCAGTTCGTTGCCTCATTCATGGGAACACCACCAATGAGCTTTATGAATGGACGTATTGAAAATGGAAAAGTAATGGTTGGTGGATCTGTATTAGGAGATGCAACTGGTTTAAATAATACAGATGCAATTGTTGGAGTTCGTCCTGAGTCATGGCGCCTTGCACAAGAAAATGGTGTTGATGCAACAGTTGTTATGGTTGAAGTAATTGGACGTGACAAATTAATGACAGTAACAATCGATGGACAAAAAGTTCGCTGCTTAATTGATTCAGAAAATGAAGTTAATGTTTCAGATATCGTTAAATTAACGGTAAAACAACAAAATATTCATTTATTCGATGCAACGAACGGTCACCGTTTAGCGTAGGGGGCAACTATGAATAAAAAACTATCAAATGCTACCCGAACAACCATCAAACACAATTTTTTAGGTTATTTGTATTTATTACCAACATTAATCATTACAGCTGTTTTCGTAGTTTATCCATTAATTATGTCATTCCGTATGGGATTCTATGAAAAATATAATTATTATACAGATGAAGGAAGTGGATTCGGTTTAGCAACGTTTAAATTCGTCTTAACAGATCCTAATTTCCATCAAGCATTAAAAAATACATTTTTAATTGTAGTAATCGCGGTTCCGGTTTCAATGATTATTGCATTAGCAATTGCATTGTTATTAAATACTGGAATTAAGGCAAGTAAGTTTTTCCAAGCGATTTATTTCTTGCCATATGTAACATCAGTTATTGCCATTGGGATTGTATGGAGTTGGTTATTCCATAGTGACTTTGGATATATTAATCAGTTTTTAGGAATGTTTGGTGTTGATCCAATTCAATGGCTAAATGATCCAAAAATGGCAATTTGGGCATTAATCATCTTCAATATTTGGAGTGGACTAGCCTTTAAGATTGTTATTTTCTTATCAGGATTACAAAATATTGATCCACAATATTACAAGGCAGCGCAAATCGATGGAACACCTAAATGGAAAGTATTCTCTCGTATTACATTACCTTTATTATCGCCAACTGTATTTTTCTTAACAATGACTTCAGTCATCGGAAGTTTTAAGGTGTATAATGAAGTATTTGCGTTATTTGGTGGAAAGCCAGGACCTGCAAATAGTTGTATGACGGTTGTATACTACATTTATGATATGTTCTATGGTTCATCACAAGTACATAAAGCTGCAGCAGCTTCAATTATTTTATTCGTTATTATTTTAGCTGTAACGCTTGTACAAATGGTATTAAGTAAGAAGTTAGTTCATTACAAATAGGGAGTGTGCTCAATGGAAAGTAATACAAAAAAAGTTACCTCAACATGGGCTAAAGTATTGATTTACATTGCGTTATCACTTGGAGCAATTATCATGCTTTTCCCATTCATCTTCATGATTTTAACATCATTTAAAACATATTCAGAATCTATTGCTGTTCCACCAAAATTATTACCTGAAATTTTCCAATTTGAAAATTATAAAACAGCAATGGAAATGGCACCTTTTGATGTTTATTTTAAAAATACTGTTATTTCAGCAGTTGGAAATACAGTATTAACCATTTTCGTAACAATTTTTGCAGCATTTGCGTTTACACGTTATAAATTTTTCGGAAGTAACACAATTTTCACTTTATTATTAGCAACGATGATGGTTCCAGGTGAAATGTTAATTATCCAAAACTATCAAACTGTATCAGCATTAGGATGGATTGATTCATTCAAAGGATTAATTCTTCCATATATTGCGAATGTCTTCTATATCTTCTTATTAAGACAATACTTTATGCAAATTCCAGAACAATTATATAAAGCAGCAAAAATTGATGGATGTAGCGATTGGAAATACTTATGGAAAATCATTATTCCAAATACGATTAGTGCTGTCGCAACAATTGGTATTTTAAACTTTATCGCAAGCTGGAATGCATTCTTATGGCCATTATTAATTACAAATAAAGATAGTATGCGTGTTTTAACAATCGGGTTAACTCACTTTACAAATGAATCAGGATCACAAGTTCATTTACAAATGGCTGCTGCAACAATCATTATTGTTCCAGTTGTGATTATTTACTTATTCTTACAGAAATACATTATCAGTGGGGTAACTCGTGGAGGATTAAAAGGATAGTCCTTGTATACTAAATTATTATGAAGTAGGTATTAAATGGGGTATTAAAGGAGATAATCCTTTTATACATAGATAAATAACTCAATGAATTGTGAGTAGGAGGACTACAAAGTGAAAAAATTATTTACATCATTATCACTTTTAGCTGGTGTAACAACTTTAGTAGCTTGTTCAAGTGGGAAAGACACAGGAACAACTAATGAATCTACAGCTGAATTAGTGACTACAATTGAATCACCTGTAACAATCGAATTCTGGCATGCAATGTCAGGAACAAATCAAGAAGCAGTAGATGCATTAGTAGAGCAATTCAATACGACAGTTGGGGCTGAAAAAGGAATTACTGTAAAATCAGTTTATCAAGGTGCTTACAATGATTTAAAAACTAAAACAACAGCTGCTTTAAAATCTGGTTCAGCTCCAGCAATTTCACAAGCATATCCTGATTGGGTTGCAGAATATTTACAATCAGGTGCAGTTGTAGCATTAGATGATTATATTAATGATAAAGAAGTTGGAATTTCTGATTTTGATGATATTATTGAAGCTTATCGTGCAGAAAATAGCCAATATGAAGGTGGAAAATTCTATTCTTTACCTTTCAACAAATCAACAGAAGTTTTATACTATAACAAAACATTCTTCGAAGAAAATGGATTAGAAGTTCCAACAACTTGGGAAGAAGTTGAAGCTGTTTCAGCTAAAATTACTGAATTAACTGGTAAACCAGCATTCGGTCATGATTCATCACAAAACTACTTCATTACAATGGTTCAGCAATTTGGTGGAGAATATACAAATTCTAAAGGTGACATTTTATTCTCAGAAGATAATGCACAAGCAGCTATTGAAGCTTTAACATTAATGCAACGTAATACTGATGCTGGATACTGGCGTTTAGCTGGAGAAGATAAATACATGTCTGGTCCATTCATGAGTAATTTAGTTCAAATGTATATTGGTTCTTCTGCTGGTTATTCTCATATTGCTTCAGCTGAATTCGAAGTTGGGGTAGCACCAATTCCTCAAGTTTCTAAAGAAACTGAAGCTGTTATTCAACAAGGAACTAACGTTGTAGTATTTAACCAAAATAAAACTCCTGAAGAAGTTTATGCAGCATATGAATTTGCAAAATACTTATCTTCATATGAAGGAAATTTATACTTCGCAACTCATACTTCTTACTTACCAATCCGCCAATCAGTTATTGATTCAGCAGATTATCAAGCATATGTAACAGAGTCTAATGATCAAACGAAAATTGTAGGACCATCTCAAGATAGTGCTTTCTTCTATGATCCATCATTCTTCACTGATACATTCTCTTCTTACAATGTACGTACAGCAGTTGGTCAAGCTGTTGAGCAAGTTGTATTAAATGGAGTATCTCCTGAACAAGCAGTTCAAGATGCCTTAAATCAATTAAAATAATTTGATTATGAATAGAGGTAGAATTTCTACCTCTATTTTTTCTTTATAATTTGATAGAGTGTCATAATTTGACGTATAATTAAAGTAGGTAATCATTTTTATATTAGGAGGTTCAATATGTCAATTCAACAAGAGATTTTAAAGAAAATTGAAGAATTTGAAACAATTATTATTCACCGTCACGTCATTCCAGATGGAGATGCATATGGTTCATCATTTGGATTAGCTGAAATCATTCGTGAAAGTTTTGAGGGGAAGAAAGTTTACCTTGTAGGCGAGGAAGTAGCTTATTTAAATTACATTGGTCATACAGAAGAAATTGAAGATGAACTATATAACAATGCTTTAGTTATCATTACAGATACATCGAACGCAGCACGTATTTCAGATGAACGTTGGAAATTAGGTGCTTTCAAAATTAAAATCGATCATCATCCATTTAGCGATGAATATGCAGATATTGAGTGGATTGATACAAGTTATACATCAACTTGTGAAATGATTACAGATTTATTAGTTAAGAATAATTTAAAAACAAATGATAACGGTGCTCGTTGCTTATTCAATGGAATTGTATCAGATACAGGACGCTTCTTATTCCGTGGAGTAAGTGAGCAAACATTCCGTTATGCATCAGAATTATTAAAATATAATTTTGATATGGTAGAGTTATACTCAAAAATGTATACACAATCTAAAGAATTAGCACGTTTTAAAGGTTATGCGGTTTGTAACTTTGAAGAAACGGCTCATGGTGTTGGGTATTTAAAATTAACAGATGAATTATTACAATCTTTAAACGTAAATGAATTAGCAGCTTCAGCTAACGTTAATACGTTGGCAAACATTGAAGGAATTAAAATTTGGGCATTTTTTGTTGAAAATGCTGAAGGAAATGATATTCGCGTTAATTTACGTTCAAGTGGGGCAGCCGTTAATGAAATTGCTAAAAAATATGGCGGAGGTGGTCATGTGCAAGCAGCAGGTGCTCGTGTAATGGATTGGGAAACTGTTGATGCGATGATTGCTGACTTGGATGAATTAGCTCAAAATAACTAAGGAGATGATGTCATGAAAATTTTAATTACAAATGATGATGGAATAAAAGCGCCAGGAATTGCAGCCTTAGCTGAAATTGCATCAAAATTTGGTGATATTTATGTGATTGCTCCTCATCAAAATAATAGTGCAGTAGGACATGGAATTACAATGCGCCGTCCCTTAAAAGCTTATATTGAATCAATTCCTTATACCAAACTGGCTTATGGAATTGATGGGACACCAGCTGATTGCGTGAAATATGCCCTTGGTCATTTGAAGATTCAACCCGATTTGGTTTTATCAGGTATTAATGATGAACGTAATGTTGGGACTGATGTTTTATATTCAGGAACAGTATCGGGTGCGCTTGAAGCAAATCTTTGTGGATATCCTTCTATTGCTGTATCAACAACAGAGTCAAACTTTGAGGTAGTAAAAAAATATTTGCCTCAACTATTTGAAAAGCTATTTTCTCAAAAATTAGAATCAAATATTACATTTAATATTAATTTCCCTTCATTAACGGAACCTAAAGGAATTAAAGTTGCAAGTTTAGGAGTTACACGTTATGATGAAGTTTATGTTGAAGAAGATGGTGGCCATAAATTATCAGGTCCATTTATCGATATTGAACAATCTGAGGATACAGATGTAAAATCTATTCAAAAAGGTTATATTACTATTACTCCGTTAAAAATTAAGCTAGATGATGATGATAAAATAAAAGAATTACAAAAATTATTTTAATTTAATATAAAAAATCCTGAGATTTTTTCTCAGGATTTTTAACATGCTATTTTTTGTTTAAATAAAGCTTGATATTCTTTTTTTAAATCTGTATAGCGGTCCAGATAAGGTTTAGAATCAATACTTAATTCGTAAACTAAAGTATCGTAATGAGTAACGATAAATTCTACAATATCAGCATCAATTTTATAGTCACGTGCTAAGTTCTCTAAAATATTGATAATTTTCTCTTTTGGAAATTCTTGTTTATAGCTTCTCACGCCAAGGAGAGCACTCATAATATCAGCAATACTAATAATGCGAACCGGAATTGAAAGTTGATGATCTTTTAAACCAAAAGGATAACCGCTACCATCTAATTTCTCATGATGATAAGCTGCCATTTCAACGATATCTTTAGAACAGATACAATTTAAAATGTCATATGTAATCGTAACATGTTGTTTCATAATTTCCATCTCACTAGAAGTAAGTTTTGTTGGTTTTTCTAAAATTTCGATGGGAGTAGCGATTTTTCCAATATCATGCATCGTCGCTGCAAATGCAAGATTCGTTACCACTTCATCATCAAGTCCTAGTTTTATTGCGATAATCTTTGATAAACTAGTCACTGTTATAGTATGGATGAGCGTACTCTCACTTCTAAAATCAATCATATACATCATCATTCTAACGTATTCCATCGTTGTTTCTTTAGAGGGCTCGAAATGATTTAAAAAATGATATAATTCCTTTAAATATCGCCCATCTATTACTTTGCTTATTAATTCTTCTGATTGATTAACTTCTTTAAAATAGTCGAGAAGGGAAGAGTTTAGAGGAGAATGTAAAATCTTTTTCAAGGCTTCATCTGTGATATATGATTTACGATGAATAAATAATGATATCTTATCTAGGAGATTTAAGAGAATAGTCTCATCTTTATAAGGAAAATCTAGTTTTTCATATTCTATTATAGAATCGTGATGATGGAGGATAATATCTGATAAATGAGATAAAGGTGAAAAATATTTAATAAATAAAGAACCACAGATTGAATGCAGATGTGGATTTGGTGAAGTATTATAAAGAAATTCACTAAAATCTTTTGTTTTATAAGTACCAATATCATGGAATAAAGCAATGAGAGTAAGGTTAACGAGCTCTTCCTCAGTATATTTTCCTGTATGTTGAAGAGTTTTCCAGTAAAGAAAAGCTACTTGTTCACAGTGTCGGTCTAATCTAGTATCAATGTAGTTAAAACATTTTTGAAAAACTAACATAATGTCTTTAAATGTAAAGTTGTTCATCTGTATCCTCCGCGTCTATTCATGTAAATATTTTATCATAATTTGTATTTTAAATGTAAAAAAATGTATAGTATGCAGATAAGGGGATTTTTCTTTCTTTTCAAATTTAAAATTAACGTGTAAAATTATTATGAAATGATAAGCAGGAGGAAATTATAATGAAAACTGTATTAGATAAGTTACAACAAAATGAAAAGATTTTTCAATTTATTAAGTTTGTAATCGTTGGTGGTTTTGCAACAGTTATTCATTACGGAGTGTATTTAGCACTTGAATATGGAATTTCTGTAAATGCCAATATTGCCTTTACAATAGGATATATTATCAGCTTTATCTTTAACTACTTTGCTTCAACAGCCTTTACATTCAAAACAGAAGCAAGTGCATCAAATGGAATCAAATTTGCTGGCGCACATTTAATCAACTATTTTGTTCAAATGATCTTACTAAACATATTCCTTGCAATCGGAATCAACCAATCATTTGCACCAATTCTCGTATTCCCAATCGCCATGATCATCAACTTCTTCATGGTACGATTCGCACTTAAGAAGTAGGGACCCGGCTACGTAGTAAGCCTCAGGCGAGCTCGTAGCTATCCTCAACTGGTGGGCAGGGAGTCCTCGGGGGAGCGAACAATCCACCGCTGCTGAGTCTATAAAGGATTATAGCCTGATACAAATAACTTTTAAAAATGCGAAGTTAGGTGTCCATAATTGATGGGGGATAATAAGTAATAGCTCTTTTCTATTTCTAAATATAATGAAACAATAAAAAAAGTCTCTATCTTTGCATTTAAGATAGGGACTTTTTTATTAATCGATAAGTCGACGTAAATTTTTTTGTATTAAGGTGACTCTTTTAAATTAATGGCGAAATATAGGTAGACTGTTTTTTCTTATTGTTCATTAGATGAAGACACTGTTTTAAAATATCAATTCCTTTGATGATGTCCGCTTCTGTACATGCTGCAAAACTTAAACGCATATATTGATTTAGATGAGTATCTTCCGTTGGACTGAATAGTTTTCCTGGGGTCGTAATTAGTGAATGAGATAAACAAAGATCATAAAGTTCATTAGCATTAAGATGTGGCGGCAGTTGAATCCAAAAATGAAGGCCACCATGTGGAATATGAAATTTGACATCATATGCTTTTAATTTATTTAATTCTTGAACCATGATATCGTATTTTTTCTTATAAATAATTCGCATTTGATTAATATGTTCATCCCATTGACCTTCACGTAAATATAAATCTACTGTACGTTGGATTAATCCAGATGATGAAATATCTGTATGATGTTTGGCATTCATAATATCTGTAGAGAGGGGAGAGGGAACAAGGATAAATCCAATACGAAGACCAGGCATCATAATTTTAGAGAAACTTTTTATATAAATAACACGTTCATTTTGATCTAGACTTTTGAAACTGATATTGCTAGCATCAGGTTCATAATTTAGCTCAGACATTGAATCATCCTCAACAATATAGAAGTCGTATAGTTGCGCGAGTTCTATTAAACGTTTCATTTTTTTTAAGGAATAAGTCACGGTACTAGGGTTTTGATATTTAGTCATGACATATAAAAGTTTTGGTCGAACAGTTAGTAGTGCTGCTTCTAATTCAGAAAGATTAAGGCCATCCTCTTCTAAGCTGATTCCTTTAATTAAAACATCTCGAGATTTGAAAACAGCTAAAGCTCCTGTATAGGTTGGGTCTTCAACGAATACACAGTCACCGCTTCCAAGAAGTGTTTTACCAATAATATCAATTCCTTGTTGGGCACCTGATACAATTTGAATTGAGTTAGGTGAAACCTCAAGTTTTTGATGGCGTTTTAGGTATTGGCATAAACTTTCACGAAGAGGTTCATATCCATTACTTTCTTGATATCCAAAGGCGTATCCCTGATCTCGATCGAGAACATAATTTAGATAATGTTTAAATGAGGCAATTGGAAAGATGCTTGGTTCAGGTGTGGCACTCGCAAAGTTAATTTGGTTGTGTTCTAAATGCAGATGCTGACTTGTAATTTGTTGCATTGATAATTTAGGTGAGGGAATTGAGGGAGGAATGATTTGTTTTTCTTTAACGTAATAACCGCTCCCTTTTTTTGCAATGACAAGTCCAAGTGTTTCAAGGTGTTTATACGCAGAAACAATCGTTACATTATTAACTTCGAGTAGAGTAGCTAATTTTCGAATAGAAGGAAGAGAGCGACCACCTTCTAATTGTTGGTGTTGAATCATAGTTGCTACTTGATTAGCGATTTGTAAATACATGGCTTCAGATTTATTCTTATCTAATTGTATGGGTACAGGTAACATTGTATTACTCCTTTTAAGTAATTGTATTGATTTATTAGGGATTATTTGGTATAAAATAATTGTTAGAAATCATTTTAATAATAATTGTTTCGATACAATTATTATATTGAAGATGAGTAAAAATGTAAAGGAGTGAGGAAAATGAGTGAACGTTATGAATTAAATAAGAATCTAGCTCAAATGCTAAAAGGTGGCGTTATTATGGACGTCGTAAATGTTGAGGAAGCTAAAATTGCAGAAGCTGCGGGGGCAGTTGCTGTTATGGCACTTGAACGAGTACCGTCTGATATTCGTGCGAAAGGCGGAGTAGCTCGTATGTCTGATCCTAAAATGATTAAAGAAATTCAAGAAGCAGTTAGTATCCCAGTAATGGCTAAAGTGCGCATTGGTCATTTAGTAGAAGCTCAAGTGCTTGAAGCACTTGAAATTGATTATATTGATGAAAGTGAAGTATTAACTCCAGCTGATGATGAATTCCATATTGATAAAACAGAGTTTAACGTACCATTTGTATGTGGGGCTAAAAACTTAGGGGAAGCACTTCGTCGTATTGGAGAAGGAGCCTCAATGATTCGTACGAAAGGAGAAGCGGGAACAGGAAATGTTGTAGAGGCAGTTCGCCATATGCGTACGATGAATAAAGAAATTCGTGAAATCCAAGCAGCAAGCAAACAAGAGTTAATGACAATAGCGAAAAATATGGGAGCTCCATATGACTTAGTGTGCTATGTTCATGAGCATGGAAAATTACCAGTTGTAAACTTTGCTGCAGGTGGAATTGCGACACCAGCTGATGCTGCCTTAATGATGCAACTTGGATGTGATGGGGTATTCGTAGGATCTGGAATTTTTAAATCAGATAATCCACAAAAACGTGCTGAAGCAATCGTTAAAGCTACTACTTATTATAATGATCCAAACATCATTGCACAGGTTTCAGAAGGATTAGGAGAAGCGATGAGTGGAATTGACATTCGTCAATTACCTGAAAATGAACAATACGCAAAACGAGGATGGTAGTATGAAAAACATTGGAGTCTTAGCTGTCCAAGGTGCCGTACAAGAGCATATGAACCTTTTAAGCCAACTAGACGATGTAAATCCACTTCTAGTAAAATATGAAGATGAGTTGGAAAAAATCGATGGTTTAATTATTCCAGGAGGAGAAAGTACCGCTATCGGACGGCTATTACGTGATTTTAATTTATTAAAACCACTGCGGAAAAAAATTAAAGATGGTTTACCTGTTTGGGGGACATGTGCTGGAATGATTATCCTGGCTAAAGAACTTGCTAAAGATTCAACAGTTCATTTAGGATTAATGGATATTGAAGTTGAGCGTAATGCTTATGGGCGACAATTAGGAAGTTTTAAAACGGAAGTGGAAATTGAGACAGTATCGTCCTCTAAAATTCCATTAGTGTTCATAAGAGCGCCATATGTTACTAAGGTAGGACCAGAGGTTTCAGTCATACTAGAACTTAATAATCATATCGTAGCATGTAAACAAGATAATATGCTTGTTACTTCATTTCATCCTGAATTAACGAACGATTTAAGTTTTCATCAGTATTTTTTAAATATGATTGATAAATAAAAAAAATGACCATTTCGGTCATTTTTTTATTTAGATAGAGAATACTAAAAGAAAATAAAAATATTTTAAAAGAGAAGGAATCAACATGAGAAAAGCAATCGGAAAATTATTATTTTGTTTAGTTTTTATATTTTTAATGACAGTAGCTATTTTAGATTATGAATCAACTCAATCTGCTGCTTTGATGCAACAGACTAGTCCCCAAATTATTCAAAGAGAGTCGGCAGAAGAGCTAATGGATAATACAAAAGAAATCCTTATTATTGATGTCCGTGATGCAGATGAATACGAGAAAGGTCATATTCGCAATGCCATAAACATACCATATAATCAATTAGAGCAACATCTTGATGAACTTATGGCCTATCAAGATACACCGATTATTATTTACTGTCAAAGTGGTAACCGTAGTAAGATAGCTGGTGAAAAATTAGAGGAACTTGGATTTACTAAAGTTTATGTGATAGAAGATAAAATGGATTAAAAAAAACCTACAATAGTAGGTTTAAGCAATATCAATTCCAAGTGCTTTATATTGTTCAATAACGCGCTCAATTTGATTACGTTTCCCTTGCATTTCATATAAAGTCACGAAAAATTTAGCACATGTTGTTGCTTCTTCCATTAAACCTTGATCCGCTAGAATGCTTCCCTTGCACATAAATAAATCGGCAACAACCGCAAAAGAACGTTCCTGTAAACAAGTTTTAATTCCTATTTCACAGACTTCAAGTGCTTTATCATAGTAATCTAGTCGATAATAAACATTGGCTAGGTTATAATACATACGGCCTAGTAAATTAATATCGTATTTATGATAATATTTTAAATAGTTCTCAATGATTAAGGGTAATAATTGAGAAGCTTCAACTAATTTATTATTGATAATATAGAATAGAATAATAATAGTATGAATAATATTTAATTCATTTAGGGTACGGAATCCCACACAAGCTTCTTCTAAATTTGTAAAGTTCATAGTTAGTTTTAACAAATCAATGTAGTATTCAATAGTTGGACTTTCATATTGGGGAAGATGAAATTTAGCAGCACCTTCATACCATCCTAAATATTGTTGAAAGTCTACTGGTGGATTAGGATGAAGAGAACGGTATTGATCGATTAATTCCATTAACGGAACAAAGTCTTTCTCGTAGAAATAATAATCTAATTGTTGCTTTAATTCAATGACTTCCATCGGATTTTCGTGGTTGGCAAAAAGCAGAAAAGGTTCTAGGTTCTCATTTAATTTTTTTGATAATGCACTGAGTAAAAATCCCGTTGGTAAATTCTCATTTTGCTCAATTCGAATAAGCTGGCGCTTTGTACAAATACCATCAGCTAACTTTTCTTGACTCAATTGTTTTTTTAATCTTAACTCTTTCAATACATTTCCGAAATAAATTTCGTTCATGAGCGTCCTCCTAACCCCCAGTATTTATTATTCTTATAATAAATAAACATCATGTGCTAAAAAGTAGAAAGTGAAAAAATAGTCACTTTACGTCTTATTTAATTTATTATATCATGAAAATAGCAAAAGTTGAGAGGAGAGACAAAGACAATGAAAAAAAATTTAAAACAATTAGTTGTTGCATTTGTATTAGGATTAGTATTAGTTCAAGGAGTTACTACAGTACAAGGTAGTCAACAACCTTCAACTCGTGCATCAATCGAACTTCCTTGGTGGTTATAATCAATAATTAAAAATTAAATTGGGGATATGAGATAGAGGGGAAAAGATGTGAATCATGATTCACATCTTTTTTTTATATTTAATTAAAAAATATAAACTCTTTAGAGGAATAGAATAGGTTAAAAATCAATAATAATACCCCAAATTTGTGTGATTTACATGACCAAAAATCCTTCCGTTTAATATATTATAGTGTAGCTCGAATTTGAAGGGGGGGATAGAAATGACTATTAAACGTTCTTATTACCCTCAAGATACGGATAATCCAGTTAAATTATTTGAGCCAACGACGCAAACATTTACATTTGATAAACGAGATTTTAAAGAATTTTGTTCATTGGATAATATTTCTGTTATCGTCACAAACGTTGAAAATCACCATTATGAACATGAATACATTTATGAATATATAGACGTAAAAGAGTTACATTGTTATCATCATGGAAAGCGAGATGGTAATAGTTATAATTTGAATGACGAGTAGAAATAGTGATGTAATTTTTATAATTATTCAAGTTAAAGGAGATAGAGCTTATGAAACAATATCCACGTTGTCAGGCTAAACACCAACAAGAAAGTAAACCATCTTTGTTTGATGAAGAAAAATTTTTCTCAGATGAAAAATTATTTGGGAGAGATGAATTAGAAAGAACATCTAACGCTAAATGGTATCCTGCGGATGTTAAAGGTGGTAAACATAATCTTTGGGACGACAATGCCGAAACTATTGAGTCACACCATTTTTGGGAAGGGGAAGAAGATAAAGCAGAACCTTTTGGGCCAGGTAGGGATGAAGAAATGGAGTTAGAACATCTTTGGGAAAATGAAAGTCAATGTAGTGAAGAAGATCAAAGTGCTGTAACAGATTCTCTTTGGGAAGGTCAAGAGGATGAAGAACATGAAATGTTGAATGAAGAGAAAGGATGTGAAGGTAAAAAACATCCGGAACCTTGTCATCATCATGAAGATTGCAAAGTCATTCGAGAAAAACCTGTTTATTGTAAAGAAGAAAAAAATTATTATCATAAAGTAAAACATATTATTCCTGTTATTTGTAAAAAAGTCGAAAACCATCACTATAATCATGAATATATTATCAAAAAAGAAGTTATCAAAAAAGAACATCATTATGATCATGGAAAACGTGATGAAGATTGGTGTAAAGTTGCCGGATGCTGCAACAATCATAAAGATGATTGCGGTTGCGAAGAATAAAATAGGTTATGAAGTGATGAGGTTAAGATTGAGTCAATCTTAGCCTTTTTATATAAAAAAGGTATCTTTACTTTTAAGATACCTTTTAATGTATATCGAACTTATATAACAAATAAATAAATGCATAAAAAATGACAAAGACTACCGAGTAAGATAAAAATATGAAAGATTTCATGGAACCCAAGGTATTTAAATTCCAAGCATTTGGGTTTAAGCGCATAAATAATTCCACCAACAGTGTAAAGAATCCCTCCAGCAATTAATAAGCTAAGACCGGTTGCACTTAAAGACGCTAAAAGTGGTTTAAAGACGAAAATGGCCATCCACCCCATAATGATGTAAATAGATGTAGAAAGAATGCGAGGACAATTGAACCAGGCCATTTTAAAGGTAATTCCGCAAATAGCAATAGCTATAATGACAAAGAATAATACCCATCCAGACCATCCATTAAGTGCGATCAAACAAAACGGTGTATAAGATCCTGCAATAAGAATGAAAATCATACTATGATCGAGACGTTGTAAAAAGTTAATGACGCGATCAGATGAAATGATCATGTGATAAGTGGCTGAGGTAGCATATAACAAGATCATACTGATTCCAAAAATAATCACTGCTGTGATGCCAATAGCATTTGGATTTTCGCAAGCTACTTTGATAATCATAGCAATAAGAGCAATAAATGATAGAATGGCACCAATTAGGTGAGTTATTGCATTAATAGGTTCGCGCATATAATTACTCATTTTTTATCCTCCTTACTTCGTTATGTGGTTTTTAAAACTACATCTACTTTTGTCTATATTATATGGCTATTAAGTAATGTTGTCAACATTTACATTATGTGAAACTATGATATAATTTATGTATATAATAAAAAGTAGTTTTAGATACTATATAACAGGTGATAAAAATGAATTTTGATGAGAAAATTAAGCAACTTCATTTAGAAAGACAGTTGAAATTAGAAGATTTACCTCAAGTCGATTTATATATGGATCAAGTTATTCAATTATTTCAAAATGTTTACGGTGAAACACTTCGAAATGACTCAGAAAAAGTTTTGACAAAAACAATGATTAATAATTACTCTAAGGGAAAATTATTATTTCCAATTCAAAATAAAAAATACACTAATGAACATTTAATTTTAATGAGTTTTATTTATCAACTAAAAGGCGGTTTATCAATCAGTGATATTAAGACATCTTTAGATGAAATTAATGAAAAAGTTATTGAACAATATGAATTTCCATTAACATCAATTTATGAAACATATTTGAAGTTGGTAGACAAGAATGTCGAAATATTCAAACAGAATGTTTTACAGAGCGTAGATGAAGTTTCACATGAGATTAATCAATTAGAGGGAATTCATCTAGAATCAATGGAAAAATTTCTACTATTATCTTCTCTTGTGAATATGAGTAATATGTACAGACGGTTAGCTGAATCATTAATTGATGATATGAAAAAGGAAGAAAATTAGCTATCGTATACTAGGGATTGTGTGGATAGAATAGATAAATCCAGATAAGTTTTTTATGATTTAAAAAAATCCACTTTATCTAATGGTGAAAGAAAACTACGAATCCACAAACTTATGATGTGGGATAGGTAACTAGTTTTAAAAAGTTCTATGAATTCAGACAGATTCTGAAGATTTGGGTTCTCTAGTTTTTTCATATAAGTCCATCTTCAACTGCTAGGTAAAAACATTTCTGATTCATATGGATGGTTATTGAAGTCTTAATTTGATAGAATGTGAGAGTAAGATTTTGAGAAAATTTAATTAGTAGGGAGAGGGCGACTATGTCTTTAACTAAACAATCGTATCATGCATTTCTTGCTATTTTAAAAGAAGAACTTGTACCTGCTCTTGGATGTACAGAACCAATTGCCATTGCTTATGCAGCAGCTAAAGCACGTGAGGTATTGGGGATATTTCCTGAAAAAATTATAGTTAGATGCAGTGGAAATATTATTAAAAATGCTAAATCGGTTGTAGTCCCTAATACAGGCAACTTAACAGGAATTGAGGCAAGTGCTATTACTGGTGCAATTGCAGGTGATTCAAGTAAAGGTCTTGAAGTGATTGAATGTGTAAATGAAAGTCAAATTCAAGAGGTAGGGAAGCAACTGCGCCAAAATTTATGTATAGTTGAACTAATCGAGAATGATGCAAATTTACATATTATTATGGAGATGGTTGCCGGTGATCAATCTTCGTTAGTAGAATTAATTCATACGCATACAAATGTGTGCCGTATTGAAAAAAATGGTGAAGTTTTATTATCTAAACAATTTAACAAAGATGACTTTAATTCTGCGTTAGCCGATCGTTCGGTTTTAAATGTAGCGGATATTTATGAGTTTGCCAATACAGTGGATTTATCTGATTTGAATGAAATGCTTGCTAAGCAAGTTAAATATAATTTAAGTATTGCCAAAGAAGGTTTATCTAATCAGTATGGTGTTAATGTTGGGAAAATGATTTTAGAATGTTATGGTGATGATGTTAAAACCAAAATGAAAGCTTATGCGGCAGCGGGATCTGATGCTCGTATGTGTGGATGTAGCTTACCAGTTATGACGACATCTGGAAGTGGAAATCAAGGAATGACGGCATCATTACCTATTATTATTTACGCTCGTGAAAAAGGATTAACAGAAGAACAAATGTATCGTGGATTAATTTTGGCGAGTCTTGTGACCATTCATCAAAAAACGTTTATTGGACGTTTATCAGCCTACTGTGGTGCTGTAAGTGCAGCCTGCGGTAGTGGTGCAGCCTTAACGTATTTAAAAGGTGGAACTCTTGAACAAATTGAAATGACGATTACAAATACATTAGCTAATATTGCAGGAATTGTTTGTGACGGAGCTAAAGCATCATGTGCGGCTAAAATTGCGTCAAGTTTAGATGCGGCTATTATGGCACATTATTTAGCTTTAAGAGGCGTGGCATTTGATGAAACATGTGGAATGGTGCAATCTAATATCGAAAGTACAATTGAAGCTTACGGACGTCTAGGCCGTGAAGGAATGAAACAAACGGATATTGAAGTTTTAAATATTATGTTAGCAAAATAAGTGAAAAGGGCTCAAAATCTTATATTTTGGGCCCTTTTGTTCTATTTAATAGGGATTATTAATATGGTTATAACAGAGTAAGTGTGAGGGGGATGAGGGATGTTAGAATCGATAATGCCAATGTTAAAGTGGGTTATTTTAATTGTGGTAATTTTAATTCTTTTATGCATGGTTTGGAAAAAGGCACCGCAGGATAAGGCAATTGTTGTAACAGGGTTAAAACGTCGTGTTATTAGTGGTAGTGGTGGAATTGTGATTCCTTATTTAGAACAAATTTCACGAATTTCACTTGAAAATATGAAAGTGGAAGTTAAGACCCATGAATCATTAGATAGTAATGGAGTTCCAATTGATACAGATGGAGTTGCAATTATTAAGGTTAATTCAGATCCTAAGTGTGTTTTACTTGCAATGGAACAATTTAATACGGGTCGTGAAAAAGAAACGATTAATGTTATTAAAGAAACCGTCCAAGATGTTCTTGAAGGAAAGTTACGTGAAATTGTTTCTAAGATGTCGATTGAGGAAATTTATAGAGATCGAGAAATGTTTGCAAATGAAGTTGAGAATGTGGCAAAAGATGATTTAGAAAAGATGGGGCTTGAAATTAAAACATTTACAATTCGAGATATTGATGATACAAAAGGCTATTTAACTGCACTTGGAGCGAAACAAATTGCGGAAGTAAAAAAGAATGCAGCGATTGCAGAAGCGGAAGCTGAGCGTGATCAAATGCAAAAAACTTCAGAAGCTAAACGCTTAGGAACGGAAGCACAGTTAAGGGCTGAAACTGAAATTGCTCGTGCAAAGAAAGAAAAAGAATTACAAATTCAGTCTTTTAAAGAAGAAGAACAAAAAGCGCAAGCAAAAGCCGATTTTGCTTATGAAGTAGAACAAAATATTGTAAAGAAAAATGTGATTGAAGCATTAAAAAATACTCAGTTATTTGAAGAGCAACGTCAGACTGAGATTGCAATGCAACAAGCTTTAAAACAAGAAAAAGAATTAGAGGCAACCGTTAAAAAGGTAGCGGAAGCACAGAAGTATAAAGCAGAACAAGAGGCCGAAGCAGAGCGTTATAAGTTGATTAAAAAGGCAGAGGCTGAAGCAGAGTCAATTCGGATAAAGGGAGCTGCAGAAGCGGAAGCAACACGTGTTAAAGGACAGGCATTAGCAGATGCGATGAAAGCAGAGGCGGAGGCGATGCGTGAAAAAGCTGAAGCTTATAAACAATACGGCGAAGCTGCGGTGATTCAAATGGTAGTAGAAAGGCTACCAGAAATTGCGCAACATATTTCAGCTCCGCTCGCACAAACTGAAAAAATGGTTATCATTGATAATGGTGGTGGCGGTGGGGCTGCAAAAGTCTCACAAAATGTAACGAAGATGATTGCTGAGGTTCCAGAAGTTGTGGAATCTTTAACGGGAATCAATTTAATTGACTTAATTTCTTCTATTCAACATAAATCTGAAAGTGATGAAACGGAAGAATTAAATGAAGCATAAGAAAAAGAGCCAATAGGCTCTTTTTCTTTATTTTTGAAGTTCCATAGCACCTGTCACTTTTGAAGTATCATCCATTTTAAAGCTATCTTTAGCTGCTTGGTCTTTGAAATAAATATTTCCATTAACTGTTGCATCAACTAATTCAAAGTTGTTACAGTCAACGTAAATATCACCCGCTACAGTCCCACCTTTAATACGAGAACCATCTTCTTTGAATGTCATTTTAGGTGCAGTTAGAGTATAGCTTGCTGTTTTATTACGGTTTTCATCTTGATTATACAGAGCTAATAAACGAGGTGTTTCAACGCCATCTTTTTTTAATCCACCTTCAAATGTTAAATCTTTTGTTGTATTCATATCTTTAGTAATGATAACAATCCAACTTTCTTTAACAGCTTTTTCTAGTGTTGCTTCATCTG